>NZ_LWGG01000124.1:0-15296 GCF_001635365.1 Oleiphilus sp. HI0128
CGACTGCGATAAACAGTGCAGTTAAACGTGCCGGTGCCTTGGTTTATATTCGCTTGAAGGGGGCTTAAGCATGCAAGGCTTGATAGCTAATAGTTTGTTCAGCATCTTGTTAACCTTAACGGCTTCATTCAGGGCACCCTTCTTAGCACTGTTTACGGTTTGTTTCCTGAGCTTGGGGGCGAGTCCTGCTTTGGCAGAAAATGCAGAATTTGATTTCTTCAGTGATGCGCCTATCGCTGAAGAGGAATTGGTCATTGTGCCACCCGAAAAAACAGCATGGGAAGACATTGGAGCGCCTATCGCGCTTGTGGTCTTTTTCTTCTTTTCTTGCTTCTTAATCAACTGGTTTTTCCCATTCAAGCAAACGGGTATGGAGTTTGATCTTCACAACCTGCCTATCGCGGCGCAGCGGGGTATTGGTGTAGCGGTCATACTTTATGGCATAGCCTTGGTGTTTGGCGCGATGGAGGCGCATTACCAAGTCCACTTGCATGGTGACGCACCCAGCTATTTTCAGCAAATGGGTGAAGGCAAGCTGATTGCTTTCACGCATGCCCACCTATTTGGCTTCACAACCAGCTTCTTTATCATCGGTATACCTTTCTCTATGCACTTCAGTCGCCTTAAGGTCTATCAATGGATATTTCCGGTTGGGTTGATTGCCTCGTTAACAGACATCATCTCCTGGTGGGGAATGAAGTATATCTCCGGTAACTTCGAGTACATTACCTGGGCCTGTGGTCTCATCTTTAGTGTGTGCTTTATGTGGATGCTTATCGGCCTGGTAAGAGTGCTATTCTTCCCGAAAGTAAAATGGTTCCCTGATTTTATCAACGAAGATAATCAGCGCCGTTTTAAGGAAGAGCATCCTCCTGAATAGAATCAATTTGCTCACAAGCTATTATCATTATGCAATGCAGTCGAATAAGGACTTAACGCTATGAACGACTTTTTTGGAAAGCTATTAAACTATGTTTGGATGTTTTGTCTAAAACTCACAGCCAGCCTACCGTTGATTAAAGAACCTAAGTTATTCGAGGGAGAAAACTCTTCACTTGATTTGATCGATTACATGGCGAGCCAGAAGCATAAAAGCGTACTGATTGTAACGGGTGCTGGGCTAATTCGAAGAGGGCAGGTGCAGCCGATTATTGATCGTTTTGCCGAACTTAATATTAGTGTGACTATTTTTGACCGTGTAGAACCCGACCCGACGTTCAGTATCACGAATGAAGCATTGAATCTGCTAAATGAAAACAATTGCCAAAGCGTGCTAGCGATCGGCGGTGGTTCTGCGATGGACCTTGCTAAAGTCATTGCCTTGAGTGCTTCCAATAAGAAAAAACCAGAAAAACTTACCGGTTATTTCAAAGCACTTAAGAAACCTTTGCCGTTTTACGCTATCCCAACAACAGCTGGCACAGGCTCAGAAGTGACGGTTATATCCGTCATATCTGATAATCAGACTAAAAGTAAAAGCTTCGTTATTGACCCTCGTACAGCCAGCTTAGCCACCGCACTTGATCCAGTATTTATGATTACGATACCGCCTGCGTTGACGGCAGCGACAGGAATGGACGCCTTAACCCATGCTATTGAAGCGTATGTCGGAAGAAATGGTAGTGCTTACACAGACGAGCAAGCCCTCGCAGCTATTCGTTTAATATTCAAAAACCTGCCTATTGCTTTTAAGGATGGAAGTAATATTGAGGCACGAAGTGCGCTGGCATTAGCTTCTTACAAAGCAGGACTAGCGTTTACGAAAGCATCACTGGGCTACGTACATGCTATTTCTCATCAATTGGGTGCGAAGTATGGTGTTGCCCACGGCTTGGGTAATGCAATTGTATTACCGCATGTGATTCAATATTCAGCGCCTTCAATTGAAGTCAAGCTGGCAACGATTGCACAAGAAGTTGGCATCGTGCAACAAGGAGACGACACAAAACAATCAGCAAAGAGAGTGGTAGAGTATCTTTTTGCGTTTAATAAAGCGGTCGATATCCCGGAAACGATTGCTGAGCTTCAAGAAGAAGACTTTCCTTCCATCGTTAAAGATGCCATGAGCGAAGCCTATTTCAATTATCCTGTTCCCAAATTTATGCCAGAACAAGATTGCAATACACTCTTACAGCAACTATTACCAAATACTGTAGCTTGAGGGTGAATTTTTTAGTCCACTTAGACTTGATCCTGACGCTTACTGCTTCGGTCTTTGCATTTGTCATTACTGCATAGACTTTCTTTAAGGAGCCGCAATGAAGAGTCAGGATTGGGTGGGGTGCCAATAGCAATACCGACATATGGGGTATAACCTAGTTCTCATAAATCACTAATACCCCCCAAATGGGCGGGTTAATAAAATACATACTCGCCGTATTATTTTTCCTATTCGTTCTATGACTCACAAAGTAATTAAATACTCCAGGCGGATGGATAGTGAAAATAATAAGATCTCGTAATGCTAAGATGATTGCTGGCGTCTCTGTACTCGCTGGAGTTGGCTTTGTCGCTCTTCAAAGTGAACCAGTACAGGAAACGTCAAAGCTTGGCACCCCCAAGAAAATTCAGGAAATAACCATTGGTGTTGAAGCTCAGTCTTTGGCAGAGACTGCGAACATGTCTCCCGATGACGCGCCTTTAGCTATTGAAGACAGGAATGATCCTTTTGAGGGGCGAGAGGTCAAATATCGCTTCCAGCAAATAGCGTCTCATTTTGCTCAGGAGATTAAATACCCTACTTTTTCGCGCCCGATTCATCAGCAACAGGACTTGGTTGAGTATTTACCCAATCGGGCCGTACAGTCTAGTCGACCGATCAATCTTGATGACGTTGATGGAGAGATACAAGAGGTAGGGCCTCGTATTGCTCTCAAGACCTCTAAGTTTAACTATTACCCTGGCGAACCTGTTGTCGCCGTCGCAGATGTGACAGGCATACAAGCTCGTAACTCTGTGCATGTCACGGGGCTAGTTCGAGTTGGTGGACAGATTGTCGCGAAAAACCAAGGTGTTATTCGCTCAGATGACGGTTCTAATCATGCTCACCAGCAATACAGCTTGCATTTTGATGACCTCAGCAATATTCCTGTGAGCGATCAGGGAGACATGGATGTTGTTGCCGAGTTTACGATTGATGGAAATACCTATGCGATTACCTCATTAATAAGGTACCCCAAGACGGTTGCGTCTATAGAGGGGCTTGGTGAGGTCGAGGTTGAAGGAGAATACCTCAAGATTCCAATGCAGGTGACGACCTCTGCTCCCGGCTTGCATGCCATTAAAGCAAATCTTTATGCTGCTGATTTAGGCACACCTCTTGTGCACCTGAATACGGTTGAAGAGCTCAACTCAGAGAGCGGTGTGCTCTTACTGAAAGCACACATCGCAGCACTTAAAAATATGGGCCATGAAGGGCCTTATGAACTCAGGGATCTTTCGTTTACCAGGGGGGCGTCTGCACCAAAATATACCGTGGAGCAAGGGCTGGTCGGCGCGTCTACATATCCTGTTGCCGGTTTCTCTTTTAGCGAATATGACGACGTTCCATACATCGACGAGAGCGCGCAATCACGTTTGGATTTCTTAAATCAACTAGGGAGTACTCACTAAGGCTAGCAACTTTCTGTAGCAGACAAGCTCTTAAATCACTACTCAACACATAATTAAGCTCTTAAAAATAAAGATAAAAGGACAGGAGAATTATCATGAAGATACTCAAGTATATCGTCGCTTTATGCATGGCGGCGTCTAGCCTTTCTAGCTTCGCAGGTCAAATTGCGGGTAAGAATATTTTACTCATCCAAGGGTATTGGCCCACGCATATTGCCGCTGATCCAGGTGACAACGGTAAGGAAGATGGCTATCGATATTGGGGGACGTCTGAACTATACAACGGCGGTAACGGTATTGTTCGGCATGGAGATGGATCGATCAATCAGACGGCAGACCCACATGCTAGAATTCTTTACTATGATTCAGGTAAACACCTAACTGGACCAGGTAATAATGGTGAGCTTGTTGCCAATCAGTTGCAAGAAATCTTCGCAGACACACCTAACTTTTGTGTTGATGGTTGTGTGTTGGTATTGCACTCAACGGGCGATATCGTAATGCGTTATGTTATGGATCCTCAAAATGCTTCACTGTTGGGTGATTATGCCAATAACTTAAACATTGACGCGGTCATCGCCATGGCGGGTGCCGGTGGTGGTACTGACCTGGCGAACATAGGTGTTGACCTGTTTAATGGTATCAACTACGGCTCTACTATTGCTAATGCTATTTCCGATTGGATTGGTGCAGATATTACATTGCCCAGCACGCGAATTGGTATGACGTATGAATTGCAGCCTGAAATTGCTCGAGGCTTAGCCGCGTCTGGTACGTCTAATTCGATCCCTAACTTGCGTATTGCAGGTACGGGTGATGAGCTTTTTGGTCTCGTTACGCACCCGCTGATTACAGGCGGCGATGACAGTGTTGTACCTCTGCATAGTGCATGTGGCTCTAACAGGGAAGAGTCCATTGATTCATGTGTGTCTGATCTAGCTGTAGATGGACGTGTGAAGTATGTCTCGAAGCACCCGTCTGGTTACTACGATTATTACTACCCCATCATTATGAGTGAGAACACACCTCACAATAATATGCCGCAATCCATTAATATCTGGTCTTTCCAAAACCTATTGGTACTTCCATGGTTTGTTGACGGTCACCCAATGACCTTCGCATTGAGCAATGCAAATCAATACGAAAACAGTGGTAATGCCTCAATCGATGTGGATGTAGAGTATCACCATCACTGGTCATGGTTTAAGAAATATCGGTATATCACCAATGCTTCAAGAAAAAGTATGTCTGAAGTGATACTGGACTCATTTGAGTAGTAGAGTCTGAAATACTTAGTCATGTAAAAAACTAGCATAAGGCTGAATAGAAAATCCGATGATGGCAACATTGTCGGATTTTTTTATGGGCTTTCGTTAAGGCTTAATCAATATTTTTGTGGCCCAGGCTTTAAGGCAATGCGTATATACCTGTTTGTTACCGTTAATAATAAAAAAGGTGTCAGGTCTTTTTTTTCACTGTATTGTTAATGCTCACAAGGTATGAGTATTAACAATGTTAAATATGGATTTTTCGGAAAAGCTGGCTCTCGATACAGCGAAAATGGAATGGGATAAAAGCCCTGCTGCCGGTGTTTGGCGTAAACCTTTGGAGCGAGAAGCTAAGGAATCGGGGCATACCACGAGCATTGTAATGTATGAGCCTGGCTCGTCTTTCTCTGAGCACTTTCACCCAATGGGTGAAGAGATTTTTGTATTGGAGGGCGTATTCTCAGATGAAACAGGAGACTTTGGCGCTGGAACCTATATACGTAATCCGCCTGGAAGCAACCATGCCCCGTTTAGTAAGCAAGGCTGTGTTATCTTGGTCAAGCTGAACCAGTTTTCACTCGAGGATAAAGAACAGGTACGCATCGATACTACTTCTACCTCTTGGCTGCCAGGAATCGGCAGGCTGCAGGTTATGCCTTTGCACGATTTTGAGCATGAGCATGTCGCACTGGTGAAGTGGCCGAGTAATGAGCGTTTTCAGTCTCACCGTCATTTTGGAGGGGAGGAAATTTTTGTCCTATCGGGAAAGTTTTGTGATGAGCATGGCATCTATCCTAAAGGAAGCTGGATACGTAGCCCTCACATGAGTCAGCATCACCCCTTCGTTGAAGAGGAGACGGTCATTTTGGTGAAAACTGGGCACTTACCCGTGCCAATTAACCCTTAGATAATTAAGAGGCGAAAGTATCTCTACACACTAAAACGCTTTTAGTCAGCTCTGCTTAAGTGAGCAAAGTGGAATCTTAGGTGATCTTCTATGAAGCTTTGAATAAAAAAGTAACTATGGTCGTAGCCTTTTTGCATTCTGAGTTCTAGATTCGCGCCGACAGATTTGGCGGATTCTACAAGATTTTCGGGTTTTAGTTGTTCCAGCAGAAAATTATCCTCATCACCTTGATCCACTAATATCGGTAACGCACATCCATGTTCTTTTAACAGCTCGCAACTATCGTATTGTTTCCATGTATTCTGATCCGTGCCAAGGTAAGCGAGAAATGCTTTTTGTCCCCATGGGCAATTGATTGGATTGCTAATAGGGCTGAAGGCAGAGACTGACCGATAAGCTTCTTGATTCTTCAGGGCAATAGTTAAAGCGCCATGCCCGCCCATACTATGCCCGAAAATAGATTTTACACTGGAGGCAGGGAAGTGGCGTTCAACAAGTTTCGGTAGTTCTGTTGCGATGTAATCGTACATTCGATAGTGGGAAGACCAGGGTGGTTGTGTAGCATTTAGATAGAAGCCAGCCCCTAAGCCTAGGTCATAAGAGCCTTCGGGGTCATCGGCAACATCTTCACCACGAGGGCTTGTGTCGGGTGCGATGATAATGAGTCCGAGTTCTTCTGCCAGACGAAAAACACCCGCTTTATGCATGAAGTTTTCATCTGTGCAGGTGAGGCCGGATAACCAGTACATTGCAGGGAGAGGGCTTCCAGTTGATGCCTTTGAAGGTATAAATACCGAAAACCGCATATCACAACCCAAAACATCCGATGTATGTGTGAACTGCTGATAGCAGCCACCAAAGACTCTTGCTTGATTTATTTGTTTTAGTGTCATGTAGCGGTCGCTTAATATTGTTATCTAATAAAATGTCTTAGTAATGAATGACGCTGCGAATACTCTTGCCTTCATGCATGAGATCAAAGGCATTATTAATCTCTTCGAGCGGCATAGTATGCGTAATGAATTCCTGTAAACCGAACTCTCCAGCCAAATACTGTTCAACGATACCTGGCAGTTCAGATCGACCTTTTACGCCGCCAAAGGCAGTTCCGCGCCAAACTCGTCCGGTGACTAACTGAAAGGGTCTTGTTGAAATCTCTTGACCTGCACCCGCAACGCCGATGATCACGGATTCTCCCCAGCCTTTATGGCAGCACTCTAGTGCCTGTCGCATGACATTAACGTTACCAATGCACTCAAATGAATAATCCACGCCTCCATCGGTCATTTCAACAATGACCTCTTGAATAGGCTTGTCAAAATTCTGAGGATTAATACAATCGCTTGCACCTAACTGCTTGGCGAGTTCAAACTTACTTTCGTTGATATCGATGCCGATAATACGACTAGCGCCTGCCATACGGGCACCGATAATAGCGGATAAACCAATACCGCCCAAGCCAAAGATGGCAACGGTATCACCTTGCTGTACTTTAGCTGTGTTCAAGACAGCACCCATTCCTGTTGTTACACCACAACCTAGCAGGCAGACTTCTTCAAGGGGAGCATCTTTGTTTACTTTCGCCAAGGAAATCTCTGGTAAAACGGTATACTCAGAAAAAGTGGAACAGCCCATATAGTGATAGATTGGTTCACCATTCTTATAAAAACGAGTAGTGCCGTCTGGCATCAACCCTTTACCTTGGGTTTCCCGTACGGCCTGGCATAAGTTTGTTTTCCCCGACATGCAAAATTTACATTCACCACACTCAGCTGTGTAAAGCGGGATTACGTGGTCGCCGACTTCGACGCTTGTAACGCCTTCACCGACCATTTCGACAATACCACCACCTTCATGACCAAGGATTGATGGGAAAATTCCCTCTGGGTCTTCACCTGACAAGGTGAAGGCATCAGTATGACAGACCCCGGTTGCAACGATCTTTACCAAGACCTCGCCCGCTTTCGGGTACATAACATCGACTTCTTCGATCTTCAGGGGTGTGTTAGGGCCCCAAGCAACGGCGGCTTTAGATTTAATAAACTGGTCAGTCACAAGGTTTCTCCGGGGGGAAAGATGAAATTCACAATCAGATTAGCTACAAGCCTATATCGGCCGAAGCGTGTTCCAATCTTGACATATTCCTAAACTTTTTCCAGCGCTTTTGTTTTAGGTTGGTGGCTTAATGATCCGCACCAGTTAAAGCGGACGCCCTGTTAAGGTGATCATTGTGGCGACTTCTTTCGCAAGGCAAATGCTCGTTTTAATGTACCTTGGTTAAACCCCTCAATACTCAACTTTTGCAAATATGTTAAGAAATAGATCTGAGACCTTTTTTGTTGATTTGCACCCAAAACTGACCCATTAAACCCAAATATTTGCATCGAATTTTGACCCACGTATAAACCTATCCCTGCTTCAACAAAGGCAGGAGAAAAAGGAGTGATAGACGTGGCTCTATTGAATCAACGGGGTCAGACTCGATTGAACTTCTGTTAAAGAAAATGATTTAGTTATGGATGCTACTTTCTACAAGCGAAAAAAAAGACCAGTTAGATAACTAACTAGTCTTTTTAATGTGGTAGCGGGGGCCGGATTTGAACCGACGACCTTCGGGTTATGAGCCCGACGAGCTACCAGGCTGCTCCACCCCGCATCAATCTCGTCTTGATCAAGGTTTGTTGCCTCAATCAATGTGCGCGTATACTATCCATCGATGTGCTTCCCGTCAAGCCTAATTCCATCTTATTTAATAAAAACGGATTTTTATGTGTTAATTAATGCGGGTGGCGGGTGAATTCACTGTCTGGTGATGATCTGAGTCCAATTGCCGCGATAAAATTGCGTTATGCTTCTACAGAGGAAGCGATTTAAACTACAATATACAGATGTCTTAGTTATACCTATCCCAAGCCGGAGATTCTTGGATGCCCTCAGTTGATGACCTCGTTGCGACCGCGAGGCGTAACGAAATAATCGCTCGTAACCTCTTCGATATAGAAGTTGCGATTATGAACATTACTCGTTGTTCGGACTTCTTTATGGCGCTGGTGTCGCTGGTGCAGGAAAAGTTCGAAATCGAGCATGTGTGGACGGTTTTGACGGAAACGCCTTCTAACGCTCATCTGATTGATACTTTGCGCGAAGCTGAGCGTAAAGCTGATAAAGAAGCGCCTGTCATTCTGCGCACAGTGAGTATGGTGGATTTTCTAGGAGCGACTCAGAGTGTCCGAGAGCCAATTTTGGTTAGTCGTGACATCAAGCGCTATCACTCGCTCATGCCTATTGAAGTGAAACGCAATGCCGAGCCTCACGGTGTTCGTTCGCTGGCTGTATTGCCTATTGTGATTGATAGCAAGGTTGTAGGGGCTTTGATGCTGGGTTCAAACTCCGCCGAGCGCTATAGCCCGAGCAAAGATAGCTTCTTTCTGAAGCAGTTGTCTGTAAAAGTCTCTTTCTCGCTAGCGGGTGTATGGGCAAGAGAAAGGATTAGCTTTTTGGCAACGCGAGATCCGCTTACTTTATTACGTAATCGTAGAGAGTTAGAGGAAACGCTTGATCAAGAGTTAAGTCGTCATGCGCGCCAGAAAGAAGATTTGGCGGTCATGTTTATCGATTGTGATGATTTCAAGATAGTCAACGATACCTGCGGTCATGACTGTGGTGATAGTTATCTCAAGCATGTTGCACATCATCTGAATGAGTTAACACGAAAGAGTGATTTGGCATTCCGCTTTGCTGGTGATGAGTTTGTCGTGTTGCTGCCTCATCAGCGCCAAGAAGGCGCTGATATTATTGCAGGGCGTATTCGCGAGCATCTCTTGAATACGCCTCTCAGAGTCGAGGATAAGGTAATTCCTGTTGTGATTAGTTATGGCGTGATTTCGACAGAATCAATGGATCGAGTCGACTCTAAAATGATGCTTAAAATAGCCGATGAGCGGCTTTATGAAATGAAGCGTCAGAAACCTTCCAAACGAGTAAGTGTTCCTGAAACCCAGGATAATGTCGTGGTTGCCAAGGCTGGCCTGGTGAGTACCGACTAATACTCGCCAAGCTGTCGGTTTTATAGGCTTTTCAATTGCGAACTTTCTGTTCGGTACTGCCCTGGTGTCATACCGGTCCAACTTTTAAAGCTGCGATGAAATGAGCGCCCGTCAGAAAAGCCCAGGTTATAAGCAATATCTTGAATTCCTATTTCGGAGCTTTTCAGAAGTTCGGTCGCTAAGTCTAGTCTGACTTCATTTAACAGCGTTTGATAAGAACTGTCTTCAGCGACGAGTTTTCTCTGCAGTGTTCGTTCGGTCATGTTTAGTTCATTCGCAATGAGTTCTTTTCTTGCGCTGCCTAGATTCAATTGGTGTCGAATGAGTGCTTTGACTTTATCAGCAAAGTTCTCACTAGCCAGGCTAAGGTGAGTCATTTGCTCACTAGCATGAGATTCAAGAGTTTTGAGTAGCAGGTTATCGGGTTGGCGAAGTGAAATAGACAGTAGGTCTTTATTTAGCACAATACCGTTGTGCTGAGCCTCAAACTCAACGGGTGCATTGAAGAAGCGGGTATATTCTTCTTGGAGCTTTGCAGAAGGAGCGGGGCGCCCGATTAGTATCTTTTCAGCAGAGGCATTTTGGTTTGCTAACCAGCGTGCAAAGTTTGTCCACGAAGCCAACACGTTATCGATCATATGAGGCCTGACAATCGGGTCGTCGTAAATACAGTGCCAGCACTGCAAGATGCTGTTCCCTAAATCTTTAAAGCTGGTTGTTCCCATATCCCCGACAAGTCTTTCATAGGGCTGTATTTTATCCATGGCTTCACCGATGGTGGCGCAACTCATAGTGATATAGCCAAGCACACTATAGGAGCCTGGCTGAACAAATTGGCTGGTATGAAGCCCGAGCAAGGGGTCATTAGCGCGTTCGATAAGATGTTTAATAAGAGATTGGAACTGGGTTCCAATAATACGCCCATTTGCACTGGCCAGAACATTCGGGTCGATCCCTGAGTCGAGAATGACTTGATGAGTATCGATTTGTTTGCTCTGAGCATATTGTAAATATTGCTGTACGGCAGGAATGGAAGCAAAGCCCAGGTGTTTCATAATTTACTCTTCTCGCAGGAAGTTTGAGAGCACAAAAAGTGTCACTGACTGAATTTGATGATCATAATGTCTGAAATTGTCAGTGAAATTATAGTTTATTCCGTTATTATTTCGAGCTATGTCTTTCTAGAGTGTTGTCCGCTGTTAAGATGCTGGGCACTTTAAACTAAATTTGAATATATATAGGTGAACGCATGCGTCGTTGGAATGGTTGGGGAGATGAAGCAAACAAAATGGATTTGCCACCTACGGGTGAGCAATTTCTTAGTGATCTAGTGGGTGCTTCCAGCCCTTTAGCGGATGCACAGCTGAGTGAAGTTTTGGCTCAAGTTCCAGAAAGTCGTTTACCTGAGCATATATTGATTGATAAAGACCCGGAACAGCGTCTTCGTCATTCTCGCGGTCAAAGTCTGCCTGACTGGCTTGCCATGAGAAGTGGCCGCTTTGAATTCTTCCCCGACGGCGTTGCTTTTCCAGAAACTAAAGATCAGGTCGCTGAGTTGGTCGAGTTTTGTTATGAACATGACATTATCCTGATTCCCTATGGTGGTGGAACCAGCGTCGCGGGGCATATTAACCCTTTTGAATCTGATGAACCGATACTAACTTTATCGCTAGGTCGAATGACTCGCTTGATAGATTTGGATGAGGAGAGTCAGATTGCTACCTTTGGTGCCGGTACACCTGGGCCTTTAGTTGAATCTCAGCTTCGTTCTAGAGGCTATACCTTGGGGCACTTTCCCCAGAGCTTTGAGCTGTCGACCATTGGTGGTTGGGTAGCGAGCCGTTCTAGTGGACAGCAGTCTCTGCGTTATGGACGCATCGAACAAATGTTTGCTGGTGGTAGTGTCGAAACACCTAAGGGGCGTATGGATATTCAAACCATTCCTGCCTCGGCAGGCGGCCCGGATGTAAGAGAGATCTTTATGGGCTCGGAAGGGAGGATGGGCGTAATCTCTGAAGTTAAGGTACGAGTGACACCTTTAGCAGAGCAAGAAGACTTTTACGTTATTTTCTTCCCTTCGTGGACGCAAGCAAAGGAAGCAGCTCGTTATATGGTTCAGAGTAAGGTTCAACTATCGATGCTGCGCTTAAGTAATGCCGTTGAAACCACGACCCAACTTGCTTTGGCTGGTCACCCTGGCCAGATATCAATGCTTGAAAAGTATCTGAGCTTTAAAGGTGCTGCTGAAGGCAAGTGCATGATGACCTTGGGTATAACGGGGCTGCCTGAGCAGTGCCGCCCTGCCCACAAACTAATGAAGAGCATGATTCGTCGTTATCATGGCGTGTACACCGGTAACTTTTTGGGTAAGAAGTGGGCTGATAAACGCTTTAAGATGCCTTACCTACGCGAAGCTCTTTGGGAAAAGGGCTATGTGGTTGATACCCTTGAAACGGCAACCGACTGGGATAATGTAGATAATCTACTTAATAAAATTGAAGACAATTTACGCAATAGTCTTAGCGCTGAAAATGAAAAGGTCCATGTCTTTACCCATCTTTCACACTTCTACGGCCAGGGTTGCAGTATTTATACGACTTATGTGTATCGAGCCGGTGAGAGCTGCGAGCAAGCTTTAGAGCGTTGGAAGCATATGAAATCTTCTACCTCCGAGATTATCGTCAACAATCGCGGTGCAATCAGTCATCAGCACGGAGTTGGTAAAGATCATGCTCCTTTCCTTCCAAAAGAGAAGGGCGAGTTAGGAATGCACCTCATTAAAACTGCTTTTGCAGCCATGGATGAGAAGGGCTTATTGAACCCGGGAACCCTGATAGAAGATGACAGAGTAAAAAGCCTGTTCGACTAGCTTTTTTGCAAGCTCGGCTCAATTTACGGTCCAAAAAAATTATAACTTTTCAAACTCTCGGCGTGACAGCTGCGATATGACGACGACGGAGGTAAGCCGTGTCACAAGATAAACAATATGCATCCTCTATTGCTTATTGGGCGCCAGGTGGCCGAGCGTTAGCCTTAGATGTGCTGCGCTCTGGAAAGGCTTGGGACTTGGTGATTGTTGGTGGCGGGATTACCGGTGCCGGAATCTATCGCGAGGCTGTCGCGCAGGGTTTGAAAACCCTCTTGATAGAGCAAAAAGACTTTGCCTGGGGGACTTCATCACGTTCATCAAAAATGGTTCATGGCGGACTGCGGTATCTGGGAAGTGGACAATTTTCCTTAGCTAATGACTCGGTCAAAGAGCGTCAGAACTTGATGGATGAGTTGCCCGGTTTAGTTGAGCCTTTGCCATTTATTATGGGGCATTACAAAGGTGTTTTTCCCGGGCCTTGGGTGTTTAACAAACTTTTGGCTATTTACGACTACATGGCAGGGAAGCGCTATCGGCAGTTTTTCAAACGAGGCATATTAGACTTTTTAGTCCCGGGCTTGCTTACCAAAAAGTTAAAAGGCGTCACTCAATTTGCTGACGCTTCTACCGATGATGCTCGTTTGGTTTTACGTGTATTGGAAGAGGGCAATCGCGACGGCGGTGTTGCGATCAATTATCTGCGAGCAGAGCAAGTAAGCAAGGACGAAAATGACAGAGTCACGGGCGTCTTGCTGAAAGACCAACTGAGTGCTGAACAGTTTGAGTTGCAGGCAAATGTTGTCATCAATGCTGCCGGGGTATGGACAGATGAACTTCGACAACAGCTCGGTGAAAACAAAGTAATAAGGCCTCTGCGTGGCAGCCATTTAGTTTTGCCTCAGTGGCGCTTGCCAGTGGCGTATTCTGTGAGTTTTTTTCACCCGAAAGATAAGCGGCCAGTGTTTGCTTTCCCCTGGGAAGGTGTGACGGTTGTCGGGACAACGGACCTTGATCACAAGCAAAGTAGTCGAGACGAGTCCAGCATAAGCGCTGGCGAAGTAGCGTATCTGTTAGCTGCTGTGAATCAGCAATTCCCAAATAGTTTGATTTCTGAAAGCGATGTTATAGCGACGTACTCGGGTGTTCGCCCTGTTGTCAGTAAACATTCTAGCAAGCAAGAAGCTGACTTGAGTAAACCGGCAAAGCCTTCTGATGAAAAGCGTGAACATGTTGTCTGGGATAATCGAGGCATGGTGAGCGTTGCAGGAGGTAAGCTGACGACTTATCGTTTAATCGCCTTGGATGTGCTTCAAACGGCGGCGAGATATTTAAATCGGAAACCTGAAGACTTTAAGTCGAGTACACACTTTCCTGAGACTGACCATGTAATGGCTTCAGCTCATATCAATGCACCTCAGATTCGTAGGCTAAAAGGACGCTATGGCTTTGGCGCAGAACGTATCGTTGAGCTGGTAGATAGGAAACCTGAGTTAGCAGACAAAGTCTTGACTAGTGATACCATATTCGCTGAGCTTGTTTATGCCTGTGAAACTCAACTAGTCGTGCATTTAGACGATCTAATGCTGCGCCGCACTCGTTTAGGACTTGTTCTTCCTAAAGGTGGTGAGGCCGTGCTTACTCGCGTCAAGGCTCATTGTTTGGAAGCTTTAGGCTGGGATGAGCCTCGTTGGGATCAGGAGGCGAGCAGGTATCAGCGTATTATTAGTGCTCATTATTCTCTTCCTGTCGAAGAAGCCAAAAAAGAAGAGCGGGTGGTGTGATGAGCGAGCAGTATATCTTCACCATTGATAACGGTACTCAAAGTGTTCGGGCCATAATATTTGATACCCAAGGTAATTTGATCGCTAAGGGCAAACAAGAGCTCGAGCCTTACTTCTCTAGCCAGCCGGGCTGGGCTGAACAAGATCCAGAGTATTACTGGTCTTCATTAAAAAAAGCTTGCGATAAACTATGGGCTGCAGCTGATATTGATCGTTCCAGGATTATTGCAGCAACGGTCACCACGCAGCGCGGTACGGTCGTTAATGTTGATGAGCAGGGAAGGCCTGTGAGGCCAGCCATTGTCTGGCTAGACCAGCGTAGGGCAGAGGTAAAAGGGGATGTGCCCGGTTTTTGGAAGTGGTTGTTTAAAATCGCCGGGGTTGAAGATGTTGTACATCGATTTCGAGAGAAATCGCAGGCATTATGGATTTCCCAGAGCCAGCCTGAAATATGGCGCAAGACACATAAGTTTCTGCTGTTATCAGGCTATTTGAGCTTTAAGCTAACGGGAGAATTTAAAGACTCTGTTGGTGCCCAGGTTGGTTACATTCCCTTTGATTATAAGAAGTTAAAGTGGGCTGCTGAATCAGACTGGCGTTTTAAGATTTTGCCTTCTTTGTGCAAAGACATGTTACCTGAGCTGGTAGATCCTGGGGAATCATTAGGTGCTTTGACCAAAGAGGCAGCAACTCATTTGGGGCTAGATGAAGGCTTACCTATCATTGCCTCGGCGTCTGATAAAGCCTGCGAGATTATCGGCTCTGGCGGCAACCGGCCTGATATCGCTTGTATGAGCTATGGCACGACAGCGA
>NZ_LWGG01000125.1:0-631 GCF_001635365.1 Oleiphilus sp. HI0128
TAACCTTGCGATTATGGAAGCGGCGATTAAAAACCTGGATTCAGTATCCTTGCCACAAGTTGATGAGCGCGTATTTTGTACCGACTTGAATAATGATGGTCACCTTGGTGTGATTTACGAAATCGATAGACCCGCTTTCTATGTGGGGCAAGCGTCTGATGTAGCGGTCGTACCAATGCTTTACCCTGAAGGTGTTCAATTCCTTCATACTGTTCGTTATGTAGGCGTGTCAGCTGATGGTGATATAGGTGTGTCACCACGAATGAAGGAAGTGCGTTACATGCGCAAATTCAAATTGTTTGATGAGCCTGATTTGATTTCCATGTATGGCAACGAGCGACAAGAAAAGATTGATGAAATATTGCCGAAGTATATCAATCGTGGTGATCATGGGCTTGATAACAGCTTTGGCTGGATGATTCTGGGCTTCATAGAAAATGCCGACGGTTCAATGCGTAGACAAAGCTATGAAGAACATAACTTCTGCATGGGTTGTCATACCTCGATTGGCAGTACGATAGATCAGACTTTTGCATTTCCACGGAAGGTTACAGGCTCTGAAGGTTGGGGCTATATTAACTTGAAGGGCATGAAAGATGCGCCGGTAATGGGTGATACCGAAGGTGAAATC
>NZ_LWGG01000126.1:0-917 GCF_001635365.1 Oleiphilus sp. HI0128
GTGTCACCACCGGAAGTAAGATAGTTCCCAGTCAGGTCAATGGCTTGAAGTGTGAGGGTGGCGGTGTCGCTGCCGTTAGCCGTCAGAACAGGTGATGATGAGTTTAGTGTGCTGTTCAGGTAGCTTGCCGGGCCCGGTACAAATTGAACGGTTGCGGTATCGACAAGGCTTTGGCCATTCATAGTCCCAGTAATCACTGCCGTGCCTGTTGTGGCTGGAGCCAGTAGAGTCGCGTTATAGCGGCCATCTCCCATATCGCTTACCGCGCCTAAACTACCAAAATTGGTATTTAAAGTAACCGTGGCGCCACCCACTTCGACACTATTGCCAAAGACGTCGCTTCCTTGAACTGTGATAGTTGTAGTATTGGAGCCATTAGCGATGACGGCAGCATCGAGACTGGTAATAACGCCGCTAGAGGCGAGTAGCGCTCCTGCCTGAAGGTTGATCATTTCAGTGTCAATAACATCTTCACCATCAAAGGTGGCGCTAATGATCGCGACACCGGTATTGGTGGGGGAGGTGTAGGTTGCGCTATAAAAACCGTCATTCAAGTCGGTGACATCACCGATACTGCCCATACTGGCCGCGAAACTAACGGTACTGCCGCCTGAGTTTAATCCGTTACCAAGCACGTTAATAGCCTGGAGCAAAATAGTTGAAGTAGTGCTTCCATCAGCCGTTAGCGTGTTTGGCGTAGCGGTGATTAAAGTATCGCTCATGGAGGCGGGTAGTGGGGTGAACTCAACACTGGTTGTATCCACAATTGTACTTCCCTCAAGACTTGCACTGATGGTGCTGTCCCGACAGTCGTACTGCTCGTTAAAACTGCAGTGTAGCTTCCATTGCCAAGATCGGTGACCGGCCCGACGCTGCCAATATCGGCTGTAATGTCGACACTGTTTCCACCGCGTGCC
>NZ_LWGG01000127.1:0-1025 GCF_001635365.1 Oleiphilus sp. HI0128
AAAGCCCAATACCCTGATGATCGCGTCGTGAACTGACTTGATCTTTCCGGGTGCATTGTAAAATGAGCTGGAAGCCCAGCTAACTACCTGAGCAGCAAGGCTTGGATCTTTTTCGATGATATCTGCCAGTTCATCAGCGCCTGCATCAGGGTTGGAGCGAAGGCGAATAATTTCTTGTGCACTCTGAGGCAGAGGTGGAAGCTCAAGAGTGTCTTCCAAGCGCTGTTTAATACGTAAGGAGGTAAACTTCTCAATCGCTTGATTGATCTGCTCAAGGTCACTGCCTGGTTGATTTATGTTGTAAGGTATCGATGATAGAGGCACTGCAACGCTTTCGACTTTAGCTTTTCTAGTTGAGGCTGAAAAGGCCTCTTTACTCAGCTTGATCAGTTTATCTGCTTCATCGGTTTCGATATAGACGGTATCCTGTTCGATGACACGAGCATCGACAATCGCCGGTAAACCGGTGATATCCGGAATAGCCGGAAGCGTTTTGATGCTATGCACGGCGATTAGGCTGTGTACATCCTCATGTGGCAGCGCTTCGAATGAGCGCCCTACCTTACTGTTCAAACTGTCGACATCCAGCATACTGTCGGCTAAAAATATTAGCTGCGAACGCCCTAGTGTGTCTGCCATCAAGATGGTTTTCAGAATCTGGCTATCGGGAATGCCTTCACGGTCAACCAACACTGGCTGGTCCGCTTCAGTCAAATTAATTTCGGCATCATTCTGGTATTGTTCAAAAACTTTATTCACCACCGCGGGTATCATGTCATTTAACTCTTTGTTATCCATAAGCGTTTCCATATCAATAAGCTAAGTGTAGATCAATCCAGCAAAACAGTTCGTCAATTTAGTCGAAGGTAACAAAAATACTAAACTTCTCCATAAACACGCTTTGCGCCGACCCATCGACGAATCAATAGTTCACTGAGCTTGGAGTCCTCAAACACTTGTGCAGCCATGGTTTTGACTTCAGGAAGCCAATTTTGGTCACGTTGAAGGTCTGCAATCCGAAATTC
>NZ_LWGG01000128.1:0-1101 GCF_001635365.1 Oleiphilus sp. HI0128
TCGGCCCAGATTTCGAAACACTGTCTTTGCTTGAATAAAATAACTCGCAGATTTCATCTCTCAATGGGTTGCCAGTCAGCACAACTTTACTCGCATCTTCAAAGGCTTCAGGAAAAGCTGACATCACTGAATCTGCCATTTTCGCGAGTACTTTATTGGTCATTCCTGCTACGGCATTCTGTTCGTGAACCAATAAAGGCTTACCCAAGAGTTTTGCCGCCAAGCCACCAGGCCCAGAAGCGAAGCCTCCCATACCTAACACGGCATCGGGTCTTGTTTTCCTAAGCACTAATAAAGCCTGGAAAACGGCTTTAGCGATCTTCAAGGGTGCTAAAGCTTTGCTTAATATGCCTTTACCGCGAACACCACTGACGGAAATACCGTAAAAAGGGATTCCAGCGTCTTGCACTACTCGCTCTTCCATACCACCGACTGAACCTAGCCAAACAACTTTTTCATTGCGGCTCATTAGTTTCTTTGCCGTTGCTAAGGCTGGAAATACATGCCCGCCAGTGCCACCAGCCATCACAAGGAATGTTTTATCACGCATGGATAAGCTCCTTGTCTTTGGTCTGTTCTGAGTCTGGCTCATCTTCAATCGCCATCAGGTCACGGTGAATTCTTAACAACACGCCTATACACATACAACTCACAATCAGGCTACTACCGCCATAACTTACCAATGGCAGCGTCAGGCCTTTAGTCGGTAGCAAGCCCATATTGACGCCTATGTTTATAAAAGACTGAACCGCGAATAAGATGCCAATGCCGTAGGCAAAATAGGCGCTGAATAATTGCTTTTTCTTTTCTGCCAAATAGCCTATGCGTAAGGATCTGTAGACCAAAACGACAAACAACGAAACAACAAGCAATGTACCAATCAAACCAAACTCTTCTGCCATAATGGCAAAAACGAAATCGGTATGAGCCTCGGGCAAGTAAAATTGCTTTTGAATACTGTTGCCTAAACCTACGCCCGACCAGTCCCCACGCCCAAATGCGATCAAAGACTGAATCACCTGATATCCACTACCATAGGGATCTGCCCAAGGATCGGTATAGCCCACTAAACGCTTTAATCTGTAGGGCTGCGAATAAATC
>NZ_LWGG01000129.1:0-1026 GCF_001635365.1 Oleiphilus sp. HI0128
TGGAAACCCGGTAGGTATTATTGCTAACAACGGTATTTTGTTCTCTGAGTCAGCTCAAAAAGGCGCGCACTTTATTGAACTATGCTGCCAACGTAAGATCCCTTTGATCTTCCTACAAAATGTCACCGGCTTTATGGTTGGCAAATCGTTTGAAGAAGGCGGTATCGCCAAGCATGGGGCAAAGATGGTCATGGCCGTCGCTTGCGCTAAAGTTCCGAAGTTTACGATCATTATTGGCGGAAGTTTTGGTGCCGGAAATTACGGCATGTGCGGGAGAGCCTATCATCCACGATTCCTATGGATGTGGCCAAATGCACGTATTTCAGTAATGGGTGGCGAACAGGCTGCAGGCGTTCTGGCACAAGTTAAACGAGATAGTTTGGCTAAACGTGGCATCATTTGGTCTGATGAAGAAGAACAAGCACTCAAGCAACCGATTATCGAACAGTTTGAAAAACAGGCACACCCTTATTATGCCAGTGCACGCTTATGGGATGACGGCATAATCGAGCCTAGCGACACTCGAAAAGTTCTTGGCGTCGCAATCTCAGCTAGCCTAAACGCACCAATAGAAGATACCGAGTTTGGCGTATTTAGAATGTAAGTATGAGCGATCACTCAAATTACTCATAAGGTACAATTCAATGAATCAGGATATTAACCATGCAGCCAGCAAGTACTCTTCAATTTGATAAGCAAATCGCCACCCTTTGCTTATCGCGCCCTGAAAAGCACAACGCTTTCGATGACCAGGTAATTACCGAACTACGCGCACATATAAAAACAGTCAACGACTCAGATGCGCGCGTTATGGTACTCAAAGCTGATGGCAAACATTTCTGCGCCGGGGCTGACTTAGCCTGGATGAAACGTATGGCAACGCTAAGTCATGAAGACAACCTTCACGATGCACGCCAACTTGCTGCGCTTATGCAAGAGTTAAACGATCTTAGGATTCCCACAATAGCACGCGTACAAGGAGCCGCCTACGGTGGAGCAATCGGGCTTATCGCGTGCAGCGACATT
>NZ_LWGG01000130.1:0-952 GCF_001635365.1 Oleiphilus sp. HI0128
ATCGGTGCAACGTTTATCCTGATAGGCGTTGGCATGCTTTATATGAAGACAGGCACCCTTAACATGCTAGACCTTGCAGGCCGTATCGACGTATATGACAGCAGCCGCACGATCAATACCGGGCTCGCATTTATTATGGTCGGCGTCAGCATCAAGCTTGCTTTATTCCCATTACATATGTGGCTTCCTCCCGCTTATACCCATGCGCCCTCAGCTGTTACCGCGTTTTTGGCCAGCACAGCGACTAAAGTTGCAGTGTATGTGATGATTCGTTTCATCTTTACAATATTCGGGGCTGACCATGTTTTCACCGATATGGGCATGGATCTAATTTTGATGGTCTTGGCTGTCGTCGCAATTTTCAAGTGCTCTTACATGGCAACCGTGCAGAGCAACGTTAAAACAGTCCTTGCTTATAGTAGTGTTGCGCAAATTGGTTATATGATTCTCGGACTGAGCTTAGTCAGCGTAACAGGTTTGATGGCGGGACTTATCCACATATTTAACCATGCACTCATGAAAGGAGCTTTGTTTATGGCCGTCGGTGCCGTCTTTTATCGCGTAGGCTCTGTTGATATAAAAGCGTTCAGAGGTTTGGGCAAACACATGCCTTTAACCATGGCGGCATTCACAATTGCTGGCCTGAGTATAATCGGCGTACCGCTCACCGTTGGTTTTGTAAGTAAATGGTATCTGGTGACAGCAGCGCTAGAACAAAATCATTGGGTACTTGCTGCACTTGTACTTGCTGGCTCATTGTTAGCGGTAATCTATATTGGCCGGGTATTAGAGGCTGCGTATTTCCAAAAACTACCAGAATCACAAAACCCTAATAATATTAAAGAAGTTCCCTGGCTAATGCTGGCTCCGATGTGGGCACTTGTATTGGCAAACATTTATTTTGGTATCGATACAAGCTTGACTACCGACGCTGCAAATAGCGCATCTCAAT
>NZ_LWGG01000131.1:0-861 GCF_001635365.1 Oleiphilus sp. HI0128
TAGTAAGGTATTAGATAAGTACCCTGAGCTAAGGAATGCAATCGGGTACGATACCTTGGGCCTCAAGGATCAAGATATTGTTGACGATACCTTCCGACTTTTCTCTACTATGTTTTCTCAAGACAGAAGCGGCGAGAGTATTGAGGTGCTACAACAGAGTATCGGGCATAAGGACTATGCATATTTGCTTTATGACTCCTTATTTCGATTCCACCTAAGATCTGAGCGATTTCGTGATGCGGGTCTCGTAGCCAGGGGCTTTACCGATAACTATCAAATGAATTTTGATGCTTATCGAATGGCACAAAATGAAATACAAACCTATCGTCGTGGTAATTTCGATATTCTAGAATGGGAAGCGAAAGAAAATTTTGTAAAGAATTTCGGTGTTCATAGCCCTTATTGGAAAACGCTTGAACCCTCTCAATTAGAGATTGTCAGACCTTTGCTTGTTGAGGCCCTAGATGAGTTGGCACACCTATATTATGTAAGAATGCAAACGGCTTACGCCAAAGACTCCGAAGTTAAGAGTGAGCCTGCTGAAATTTCAGCTAAAGCGTCAAGCTATTATGTATTTGGTAAGCAGGCTGCAGACTATTACGAAGAGCTGGTTCTCACGCGAGGTCAAGATCGCTATAGCGGTGAGAACCTTTACCTTGCAGCTGAGGCTGCATATAAAATTGGTGATTATCGTCGTGCAATTTCTCTATACGAACGTGCAGCTTATGAAAATGTTAGCCATCCAAAGGCAGTTCAAGCTGGCTATGCTTCAGTTCTGACATATGACGACATCAAAGTTTCAAATAGCGGCAATACCCAAGATCTCGGGCCATCTGATAAGCTACTTCGCAGAGAAGCGAT
>NZ_LWGG01000132.1:0-1478 GCF_001635365.1 Oleiphilus sp. HI0128
ACCCAAGTGCTGTCTGATTGGCCTAAACGACGGTCTTGATGAGTCAGCGGGTTGTTAAGGTAATGTTCGTTACTCATTAGAAAGACTCCCTTTGTACGCCGCCGAGTGGCTCAGGTGTATAGTGTGATAAGTGGAAATTGAGCTGTTCGCACAAGACCTTGCGCATGTCTCTGGGCATAACAATTTGAGAGATCGACCCTAGGCTCAACGCCTCATTTGGGTTCATCAATTCTTCTTCATAGCGTTTTGCGAGTAAGGCTTCTTGCTCAGCGCCCCATTCGGCACTTTGCTCGCCTGTCTTAACCGCACCGCGAATAGCGCGTAACTCCTTCTTATAGACAAATTCTACACCTGCTGGTCCCATTACGGCTGCTCTGGTAGAAGGCAGGGCGCATACAAAGTCTGCACCTGTCTGATAGCAGTTGTAAGAAGCGTAAGCACCACCGAAAGCGTTACGAATGATCACCAAAAAACGAGGCGTTCTTAGGTCAATAATTGAATCAAGCATTGCTCTACCTGCTTGCACAATACCGTTTGATTCTTGATCTTTACCAGGTAAGAAACCCGTTGTATCTTCCATAAAGATGACAGGGATATTGTAAAGGTTACAGAAGCGGATAAAGCGTGCATTCTTATAGGCTGCATCAATATCAATCTGGCCTGAAGACACGGCGCTGTTATTGGCCAGAAAGCCGACCACATTGCCACCCATTCTACCCAAGGCTGTAACCGTGTTACGTGCACGCTCTTCCTGAATTTCAATAAAGTCGCCATGGTCGCAAAGTTGCTGGATCATGATAGTGACATCAATAGGCGTATTGAAACCGGTTGGGCTATTGAAGGCCTTCTTCAGCAGGATGTCGATATCCCAGGTCTTACGATCAATCGGATCGGACGTTTCCTGATAGGGTGCTAACTCGGAATTGTTGTTCGGAAGATATTTGAGTAGTTGGCGAACTTTCTTCAAGGCGCTGACTTCATCTTTTACCACGATATCTGTGACACCACTTTGGCTATGTACGCCAGGGCCGCCAAGCTCGTCAGGCGTTACATCTTCACCGAGTACACTTTTCACCACACCAGGGCCTGTTAGGCCAAAGAATGTATCATTTGGCTGAATCATAAAGCTACCTTGGCGTGGAAGGTATGAACCACCACCGGCATTAAAACCAAACATGCACATAATGCTAGGTACAACACCGCTGATCTTTCTTAAAGCGGTAAAAGCTTCGGCGTAACCGTCTAGACCGCCGACTCCGGCGGGGACGTAAGCGCCGGCACTATCGTTTAGGCCCACTAAAGGAATCTTTCGTTTACCCGCAAGCTCCATTAAGCGGGCTAGCTTAGTGCCGTTGGTGGCATCCATAGAGCCCGCCCTGACGGTGAAATCGTGACCGTATAAGGCAACGTCTCGGCCGTCTATTTTTACGACTGCCGTGACGATTGACGCGCCATCTAGATTTTTACCCCAGTTCTGG
>NZ_LWGG01000133.1:0-982 GCF_001635365.1 Oleiphilus sp. HI0128
AATAAGTGCCTTAGTCATACACGGGCAAGGCGAAAAGTTTTTCTCTGCTGGTGCAGACCTTAAGCAGTTTAGTAGCGGCGACAAGATACTTTCAAAAGATGTTGCACACCGTTTTGGCGAAGCATTTGAAGCCCTTGCAAGTTTTAAGGGTGTATCCATCGCGGCTATCAATGGTTACGCGATGGGTGGAGGTCTTGAGTGTGCACTTGCCTGTGATATCCGTATCGTCGAAGAACAGGCTCAGGTTGCACTGCCTGAAGCAGGTGTTGGTCTTTTACCATGCGCTGGTGGCACACAGCGGTTGAGTTGGTTAATTGGCGAAGCGTGGGCAAGTAAAATGATCTTGCTCGGGCAGAGAATGGATGCCGAAACAGCCGTTCAAACCGGATTAGCACTAGAAAGTGTACCGAAAGGCGAGGCCTTATCAAGCGCCATGAACTATGCACAGTCTGCAAGTAAGCAAAGCCCCGATGCTTTGTTTGCCTGTAAAAAGCTTTTAAGTACAGCTCGAGAAAACGCCATATCGCTTTCACTTCAGCATGAGCGCACCGAATTCATTAATCTAATTGGTGGTGACAACCAACTTGAAGGCACTAATTCGTTTCTCGAGAAACGCTCTCCAGAGTGGAAAAAGTAAATGAATAAATCATCACAAGCAACTGAGACTGTCGAAACAACAGCGTCCGAAGAAGTGCTAGTCGAAGTACTTGCTGCTAAAAATGGCAGTGTGGGAGTTTTAACACTCAACTCCGAAAAGACGCTAAACGCCCTATCGCTTCAAATGGTCCGTTTACTCACGCAGTCACTAAAAGATTGGGCAAGTAACGATGATATTCAAGCTGTAATTTTAAAGGGGCAAGGCAGCAAAGCCTTTTGCGCTGGCGGCGATGTCCAAGCACTTTATCGCTCTGCGATAGCACAACAAGACGGTGCTTGTATCGATGCAGAACAGTTCTTTTTTGAGGAATATCAACTCAATTAT
>NZ_LWGG01000134.1:0-1288 GCF_001635365.1 Oleiphilus sp. HI0128
ACCATCTAGCTCATAGCTATAGGTGGTATCAAGCGGCAAAGCAGTTTGATCGATTCGGTCAAGGCCCCATGTCGCACTGTTTTGCGTTACGCTAGCACTCATTACCTGATCTTGCTCTATCAAAAGTACGCGAGGGTCGTTGCGAAGATTCTGTAATTCTTCAGCTTTCATTTTTAGCACAAAACCAGGAACTGAACTGGAGTATTGGCGCACCGCCTTCGCTTTGACTTTGTTAGATATATCAGTAGCCAATGCCTGAACTGATGCCTTACGCTGCTCAGGAGATTGGTTTTTAGAGAGCCCGAAAAACTGCGGGCTGATCGGTGAAGGGGAGTATATGCTGCGATTTCTGCTTGAGCTCTGCGTTGCGTTTTCGGGCTCTTTTAGTAAAACGATGTATTGTTCTTCAATTGACCGGGTTGGCGCAGCAGCAAAGTAGGGTGCAATTTGCGAAGAGCTGGAGAATGTTGTTGCTTGCTCAAACTCGCTAACAGCTTGCTCAGCCTCACAGACTAACCGGCTATCAGCATCAAGATTTGTTTTCCAGCTAACAGTCAGCGAATCAGTACTGGCATTTTCTATGACTGGCTCTGCTACAATTTCTAGTGTAACGGGCGCAACACCGGGTAATAAGGTTTTAAATGAAAGCACATTACTGGTAACGGTATTATCAGAAAGATCTGAAGACTCGACCCTAAAGTAATATCGGGTGTCGGCAGCAAGGTTGAAAACAGGAACGCTGTGTTCAGTAGAAAATCCATTTAGAGTAAAAGTCTGATCTAGGGACTCTTCGCTTAGCCCCAGACGAACCGTACGAGATGAAGACTCGGTAGTTGACCAAAGTATGTCTGCGCTGCTAACTGTAATATTTTCAACAATAGGCCCTGCGATAATTTGAGGTGCTGTCGTGTCAGGCAAAGCTAAAGTAGTAAATTCAACAGGCGCGGAAATGCTCGGCCCGTTCCCGGCTGCATCAGTGGAAGACGCCCTTAAGACATAAGTAGTATTAGCATCTAGACCACTTAAATACATTTCATGCGAACGAACCAAGGACTCGCTTTGAAGCGTATTAGTGCTATTCCCGTCCGTATAGGAAACACCACTATCTGCTGCTTCGTTAGTCGTCCAGCGAACGATTGCGGTCGTTTGGCTTATGTCACTTACGATGGGTCCAGTTATTTCAGGTGCAGAAATATCAAGTTCAAATAGTGTGGTTACCGTTTGTGGTGAGCTTAATACAGGCCCATTTCCAGCAATATCGGAGATAGCAACAACAACTGAATACTGC
>NZ_LWGG01000135.1:0-10630 GCF_001635365.1 Oleiphilus sp. HI0128
AACGCCTGCTTTTACTCTTAGCCCAATTGTCGCTCGACATAATACAGCCCTTGTTTATATAAAGGCTTTAGATTTTCTTCTGACACCCAGTTGTACTTTGCGCAATATATTTCCTTAAACTTTTCGATATTGTTATGCGCTTTAAAGTTGGTCGCCAAAACAAAAGCTGTGTCATGGGCGTATTTAAGCGCTGATAAAAACAGTTGATTATATTCGTCCAGTTCCGTGGCCGAGAGAGTTGGGTATTTTTTAGCGAAGCGTTCCTGTGTTGATACCTGCCAGTTCTTACCAAAAGCCATGGCTAACTGAAGACCTTCATTCAGCATGTCGTTTTTTTTGTTGGGACGCTTTCTAGAAAAAAGTGATGATAACAAAAGGACTCTCCGGCAGGGCTTAATTGCGAACAGTCATAAATACTATCTTAATAAGATCCTTATCTATAGGGCTAATCACCAAAACTCTCTACAGTGTAACGTTCAAGTTCTATTGATTCATTCCAATAGTCCAACGTCAATCCAGCTTTGGCTTTAAGGTGATTTAAAAAATCAGACTTATCTGGCAGCTGCTCCCAGACAGAGGGTAGAAAAGTTGCTCTTCGATTACCTAACGTCAATATCAGGCCATCTATACCGACACGTAGTTGAGATAGTAAGTCTTGCTCTGAATTCACCTGCATCGGCTCTGGGGTGCTTAGTACAGAAATATGATATTGGAGTTTCTCGTATTCGCTCTGTGACATAGGCGAAAAGCGGGAGTCATTAAATGCTGCACGGTAAGCATTCTCTGCAATATCGAGCACTAGAGGCCGATAAGCCTGAAGAGAACCTATACAGCCGCGTAATTCTCCGCTAATTTTCAATGTAACAAAGCTGGCAAACTCTTTTACTAGCTCAGCATCATAGTCACCCATTTGAACGGACAAAGGCCTACCGTGATCTAAACCATGCCTGATAGATGCTTGTGCTATAGCGATCAGTTGCTGCTGATGCTGTTCATTCAAGGCCTTTCTCCTTTTATAAATACGCTAGCTTAGGAAAAACTCCAAGCACCGTAGCCAACCACTCTATCTTTATCTCCAGCAGTATCACCTGAATTACACAGTGCCAAGCGATGCGGCGTCAGATCACGTTTTAGTGCTATTTGAAGTAATCCATTCACCGGGTTTCGGCCACAGGCATCGTCATATTCAATCAAGTCTGCCTGAAGCGTGTCGATAGCTTCGGCAGTCTTGCTATCCTTTTTACTAGCGACTTCGTAGCTCAGAAAATGACTCAGGTCAGAACTGATGACAAACAAGGTATCTTCGCCACCCCATAAGGAATCAATCACCTTGGCAACCTGATGCTTATCCGCATCTCCAACAACTAAGGGAAGCAAACTGAAGTCGCCTAATAGCGCTTGTAGAAAAGGTAATTGAACTTCGAGGCTATGCTCCTGAAGGTGGGCCTGGTCAAGCGTTTGAGCTAGCCCCTTAAGCTCAAGTTTTTGGGTCGCTAGGTAATCAAGTTCGATCATTCCCAAGGGAGTCTCATAGCTATGGAAGTGGCTACTGGCCAAACCTTTAAAACCATAATGATGGGATGGCCCCAAGAGAACGACTCGTTTGATTTTATCGACATAGGGTAGCAAACTCGCGTAAGCCGAGGCAGCGACCGCACCTGAATAGATATACCCTGCATGAGGCACGATAATCGCTTTTGGCTGAGCTGCCGGTACTTCTGGCAAGACCGACAAGGCGATTTTCATACAGTCATCAATATTAGCGCGCAGCTGCTGCGGGTTGGACGGGTAAAACTGTCCTGCCACGGCAGGAGAACGACTCAAATTCATAGGTGAAGCCCTCCGTTTGTGCAAGGGAAATCGACTCGGCACATTGAGATTGACAAACTTAACCCCAATACTGATAAGTATAGAGGCCATTGATAAAAGGAAAAAGTAATTAGCTAGCAGAATCAAGGCAAAGCTAAGTGCCCGGCATGTGGCGCAGACTGTCCGGGATATTTCTCACAAGATAATGAATAGTGGAAAAGCTATGAGGCTCTTTATCGCAACCCCCTTATCAAATACAACACAAGCTGAAGTGTTACAGTATCAGCCGCCAACAGCTGAGGGCGCTCGCTTACTTCGCCCTGAACTCTTGCATATGACCTTACAGTTTATTGGTGAAGCAGAGCCTAAGGTGGTCAGCCAAGCACTGCAGAATATCCAATTCAATGCCTTTAGTACTCACTTCACTCAAACCGGAGTCTTTTCCCCTAAAAAGAGTAAGAACATTTTATGGCTCGGGCTCGCCCTGAATGATGACTTAGCTCGGCTGCAAAAAATGATTAGCCACTCACTACGCGAAGCGGGCATCAAAATCGACTCCCGTCTGTTCACCCCACATATCACGTTGGCGCACTGTAAGCACAGTATGGATAAGGCCTATATCGACGCATTCGTCAATCAAGAGCCCATCGCCTGGCCTTACCAGATTAATCAATTTCACCTATATCGTAGCCATAATAAAGGCGGGCAACTGCACTATGACATTATAGAGAGCTACTAGGTTTAAACCTCTGTATCGCTCAAACATACCGCGTAACGTATCTGTTCCCAGTCATAGCCCTCACCCAAGGCCTCGAATACTGGTTTGATTCGTTCAGGCTTGTTCAAGCTTAGCCATTGTGCCTGAATACCCGCTATTTGTTCTGGCGATATCATCGTACTGACATCAACGTCTTCCCCATGAAAAGCCAGACGATATATATGGCTAATTATCGTAGACTTACTTAAACCTCTCGTTTTGGCGATCTCATTGGGTGACTGCCCTTGCTGATAGAGCGAAAAGGTCTCTCGATGCGTATCGCCTAGTTTCGCCATAGTAAAGTCACTACGCGCAGGTTTAGGCGGCAACTTTTTCCGCACAGGCCCATCAATAAGTAAGCGATCACTCTCATCAACCAATCTGGATATTAAGGCAACGAAGGGTTCACCATACTTCTCACACTTATGATCCCCCACACCGCTGACCGTCAAGAAGGCGGCTAAGTTCCCAGGCTTAAGCCGAGACATATCTTTTAAGCTTGCATCTGAAAAAACGGTATAGCCCTGAACTTTATCCTTCTGCGAAATTTCTTTTCTGAGCCCTTTTAATGCCTCAAACAAAAGATGCTCAGCCTCGCTAAGATCGGCGTGCTTGTTCACTTTTTTCTCAACCTGATTGATTTTTGAATCTACAGGCTCACATAGCTGAACTGTCTTATCTCCTTTCAAAACAGCCATCGATAAGTCCGTCAGATGCAGTGTACTGCCTTGAGAAAAGTCGAGTGATAGATAGCCGCGATCAATCAGCTGTGTAATGTAGTGAGACCAGTCTTTCCAGGCGATGTCCTTACCTGCGCCGTAGGTCTTGATAGTATTTAGACCCGACTCCAATACCGCGCGACTCGATGAAGCTCTCAAGATATCAATTAACATATTAATACCTACAGCCAAATTGCGCTGCTGAACTCTAAAGCAAGCAGACAGGGCTTTCTGAGCGATGACTGTGCCATCGAAGCTTTTGGGTGGATGAATGCAGTGGTCGCAGTGCCCACAACCTTCTTCTCGATGCTCACCAAAGTAATTCAGAACAAAATTGGTACGACAAGAAAGCGTTTGGGTAAACTCCCAAAGCCGGCTAAGCTTGGCTAATTGCACTTGTTTGAAGCGCTCATCGGCATCGCTATCTTCGATAAAGCCTGTCAGGGTTTTCATATCACCAAAACCTGCAAACAGTAGCGCTTTGGCCTCTTCGCCATCTCGCCCGGCACGGCCCATTTCCTGATAATAGCTTTCAATATTTTTTGGCAGGTTATAGTGAATTACCCAGCGAATATTCGGTTTATCGATACCCATACCAAAGGCGATGGTAGCGCAGACTATCTGGATATCATCACGCAAGAACTTGTCTTGCACCTCTGCCCTACGTTCACTATTCATCGCTCCGTGATAATGCTCGGCAATGTATCCGGCATCACGTAATTTCGCTGCCGTTTCTTCGGTACTGCGGCGGCTCAAGCAATAAATAATACCGGCTTCCTTGCCTTGCGTTTGCAGAAACTGGTAGATCACCTGAATTCGTTTTTTAGCTGGCAAGACCTCTATTTCAATATTTTTACGCTCAAAACTGGATACAAAGGTCTCGCAGTTGACCAAGCCTAGTTGCTGACGAATATCTTGCTGTGTCGCAGTATCTGCGGTTGCAGTCAAGGCGGCTACCGGCACATTGGAGAACAAACGTATCAGCTCGGTTAGGCGAGTATATTCAGGACGGAAGTCATTCCCCCATATTGAAACACAGTGCGCTTCATCAATGGCAATTTGCACGATATTCAAACGACTCACCCAATTCAAAAAACCTCTTGAAACAGCGCGTTCGGGTGATACATATAAAAGCTTAAGTGCACCACTTTCCGCTCGGGTTCGAATCATCTGCTCCTCATCACTGCTGCAGGCACTATTTAGCGCCTCAGCTTGAATACCGCTAAGTTGAAGTGCTGAGACTTGATCCTGCATTAGTGCGATAAGAGGTGAGACAACAATACTCAAACCGTCCAGCATGACAGCGGGCAGCTGGTAACAAATAGACTTACCACCACCGGTAGGCATAATCACCAGGCTAGACTGGCCCTTAAGTGTACGTTCGATGGCACCCGCCTGATTGAGGCGAAAGGCATCATAGCCAAAGTAAGATTTTAGGGCGTGAAGCGCCGTGTCCATATTCATAGGTCGTTCTCCTGAAAGGGGCTGTGATTCTTAACTTCCCTTTGGGCATCATGAGGAGACACGTCGGGCAGGTCTTTCCAATTTATCGGCATCGCAAATTCCTTTTGCTAATGATTGAATTCACGAGAAGCCTAGCAAATATAGTGGGTCGCATGCAAAGTCGGCCAACACGATTTACATTACAATAGGCCAAAATATTAAACGCCATTCTGGCAACTAAACTAGATGGAACACCTCCTAAATGCTAAAGTAAGCAGATGCTAACTTCCTATAAGCCAATAACGCTAATAATAAAGCGCTCAATAGTCCTATTAGCACTGTTTTTATCAGCTTGCGCCAGCTTTGATCAGACCAACATTAAACCCGGTCAGCGTGTTGATGGCTTTACTTTCTCTTTTGAAGTGCCTACAGAAACACCCTGGTTTGCAGTCGTATATGGCACAAGTCATCGTCTGAAACTCAGCCAATTAAACCAAGACGATAGTTACTCCATTCTAGTCACCTTAACTCGCGGCCCAAGAAGCGGTATGTATTCGAGTGCCAACGCGCACTTACAGGCACTAAAGCGCCACCTGCAATTAGAACGGCAGCCAAAAGGTTTAGTCCTCCATCACCAGGCACAAGCCATTGATACACGCTATGGCGAATTATGCATTCGTCAAACCAGTAATAGCGAAGACTGGCGAGGTCGAGCAAAGCCCGGCCCAGCGCTGATAGACAGTATCACCCTGACCTGTCCTCACCCCGGCTTCGCAAACGTACTAATCAGCACGACGCTAAGCCGACGCTATGAAACTCACGCAGCAACACTTGAACTAACAAACTACGCAGACCAACTTTTCGCTTCATTCGAGTTTGAACCAGATTATTGAAAACACCATTCCGAAAAGTAAGGGTTTTCTCATTCTCTGAACTGAGTTAGTTTTAGCACCAGTCAAGTTCAAGGAGCGCATCATGAAAAAAATCATCATAAGCAATAGCGGGAAAGCAAATGTATTACAAGTTCAAGAGGCTGCCGACCTGGTGGCTGGTGATAAGGAAGTTCGTATTGCAGTGAAAGCTGCGGGATTGAATTTTGCTGATATTTTGGCTCGACAAGGCCTCTACCCTGATGCGCCGAAAACGCCTTGTACCGTTGGCTATGAAGTATCGGGTGTCATTGATGCTATCGGCACAGGCGTAGATGAATCCTGGCTAGGCAAGGAAGTTATCGCCTTAACACGCTTTGGCGGCCAAGCTGAGCAAGTCACAGTGCCCCTACAACAAGTATTTGATAAACCAGAAACGCTCTCCTTCGAAGCCGCAGCAGCAATCCCCGTAAACTACCTTACCGCCTACCAATTACTCGTCGCGATGGGAGGCTTACAAGCTCATGAGAGCGTTCTCATTCACAATGTGGGAGGTGGTGTCGGTCTTGCTGCACTGGAAATCGCCAAGCATATTGGCGCTACAATTTATGGTACTGCTAGCTCAAGGAAGCACAAGTTCTTAAAAGAAAAGGGCTTGGATCACGCAATAGATTACCGTACCCAGGATTGGAAGAAAGAACTTCTCGCCCTCACCAATAGCCGCGGTGTCGACTTGATCACAGACCCTATTGGCGGCGATAACCTGAAAAAAAGTTACAGTGCCTTAGCTAACACCGGCCGACTAGGCATGTTTGGTATTTCCTCTGTGTCCGACTCGGGAATCAAAGGCAAGTTGAATATGCTTAAGATGATTGTGCAAACACCTTTTTATCACCCTTTTGGTTTAATGGATCAGAACAAAGGCGTATATGGTGTCAATATGGGGCATTTATGGCATGAACATAAGAAGATTGATATCTGGATGAAAGAGATACTAAAAGGCTATGCTGAAGGCTGGATCAAGCCTCATGTCGATAGCACGTTTTCCTTCAAGGATGCAGCCAAAGCGCATGAGCATATCGAGCAACGCAAGAATATTGGTAAAGTAATTTTAGTCCCCTAACTCACAATGAAAGCAAGGCTCTTCCATTTATTGGCTTGCTGAGCCTTCGCATATTCTAGAAGGTATACTGAGCCAACATACTGACACTAATAGAATCGCTGTCACGATAGACTTGCGGGCCCTCAAGTACGCGGTATCGCTTACCCTTAAGGAACAAGACTTCCGCCCCTAAGCGCAGCGCACTGTCTTCTTCCTGCCACATTAACGCTAAGGTATGACTACGCCCAAACTCGTTATTTTCTTGGTCCATCTGATCTTGGTCATCAATACCAAACTGGTCATAGCGATAGCTGATTCGATAGTCATTCAGACGGTAGGAAAACATGCCGTACAGGCTGTAGAAATCTATATCAATGCCAGGACCCGCTCCCATTTCAGAGCTGCCTTGAGAGGCTTCCGATAAGAACTCCCAGCCCTCACTAATACGCCAAGCCAAGCCAGCCATAGCAAAGCGGGTTTTCCAGGCATATTCTGCATGTAGAAGTGTCGTATCGCCCCGGTTATCGACCCAAGTGAGCTTTATATTCAGCTCATCCAAAGCCAGTGATGACCTCAGCGCATACCCTGGCCGACCATCAAGATCTAGACCAAAAGGTTTAGTACCGTCATCTCGCTGCCCCGCAAAAATCTGCCCGTATTGAAGGTTGCTGAGCTCAGGCAAGGCCAATACATCACCCAATACCGTGCGCTGACGCCCGTAAGTCCAACCTCTATAGGCCAACAAAGCGCCCATTGAATCATTACCACCAAAGATCGTTGCAGCTGCCGATAACTCTGGCCCACTATCAAAATGATAACGATAAGACATGTCTAAGCCGATAGGGTGAAACTCCTCACCTATCCAGCTATTGAGCGAAGAGTAGCTAATGGTATAAGGGGATTCCCAGAAGCGATCTATATTTTCCATTGAGGTCGGTAAGAAAAACTGGCCCAGCTTAACACTAAGCGCTTGATTGAAGTCGATATCATGACGATACCTTGCGCTCCACTCTATCACCCCAAGAGAGCGAACGGAGCTATCATTACTCGTACCTTGTGCTTGGATATGAGTACTCAATTGAAAGGCAGAAGAAGGCCGGTACCGATACTCGATATTTGATTCAAATAGGCCTGAAACCGAGCTATCCTGGTCACCCTGTCCAAAACGTCCCAGCCCACCATTGAGCCATGTATTTCCGCTGTCTTGATAGTTGGTAACAAGCGTCACATTGCCGATAAAGCGGTGTGGGCTATTCTGCTTTGCATGCACAAGTGCGCTGCTGATCAAAGCGACTAGAAGCAAGGCGGCACAGATAACTGAAGAGTGTTTTATTCTGAATGCTTTGTTTAGCCTTGTTCATCGAAAAAATAATGCTAGTACTCACTGTTTACATCATAGCCTTTAAACCAGGTAACAAAGTCTGCCGAGTTTTGTGGGCGAGAGATATAGTAACCTTGTAACTTATCGCATCCCCATGTTTCGAGTAAGGCCCAAGACGCTCTGTTTTCAACCCCTTCAGCAACGACAGTTAAACCGAGCTGATGAGCCATGTCTATCGTTGACTGGACAATAGCCTGGTCATATTTACTTTCATCCAGTTTCAAAACAAAGGCCATATCGATCTTTAGCTCGTCTACGGGTAAATCTTTAAGTTGGCTCAAAGATGAATAGCCTGTGCCATAATCATCAATCGCCAAGATAATCCCTTGGTCTCTTAATTGATTAAGCACTTTTAGGGCTTGAACCGGGTTATCAATCATCGCACTTTCGGTGACTTCAAGAATTAGCGAAGAAGTAGAGAGGCCGTTTTTCTCAAGCTCTTGCGCCACATAATCGGGTAGGTCATCGTTGGCCAGATCATAAGCCGAGAGATTGACTGCCATTTTTAGGTCTATCCCTTGAGTTCTCCAAGCAGCGGCTTCACGCAATACACTAGCAATCACCCAACGCGTTAGCGGTGGCATCAAGCCAGACTGTTCAGCAAGACCAATGAACTCTTCAGGTGAGATAAAGCCCAACTCGGGATGAATCCAACGAATCAATGCCTCAACCTGGGTGACTTTGCCTTGCTTAAGCTCCAGCTTTGGCTGATAGAACATGCATAAGGAATCTTGATCGATCGCCTCTTTCAAATCGTTGACCAGGCGCGTTTGCTTAAGATGCTTTTCATCACTACCTGGCTGATAAAGCAACAAAGCAAGCTTCTGCTCATTCGCTTCATTGAGCGCTATGTCCACACGCCTCATTAATTCATCAGTTCGTTGACCATGCTGTGGATATAAAACCACACCCGAGGTAAATGCAATGGGGAGCTTAAGCTCGTTTATTTGATAGGGCTCAATAATCGCTTCTAAAATTCGATTCGCTCGTGCAGATACTTCTGGTTCTGTATCTGCCTTGAGCAATAACAAGAACTCATCCGCCCCCAGCCTTGCAGCACTATCATCCTCACCCATCAGCGAAGAAAGGCGCTTGGCAATACTAATTAGAAGCTGGTCGCCGATATGATAACCAAAGGTCGTATTCACTTGTTTGAAGTGACGAACATTCACCTGCATCAGTGCAAATATGTCTGAATCACCATCGCTTTGCTCAAGCAGGGTTTCAATCTTCTCTTGTATCGAAGCGCGATTAGCCAAACTCGTCAAAGTGTCGTGAAAGACTTGATAGAGAATTTTGTCTTCTCGATCAGCGATGCCCCGCTGCATATGACTTAAGCTGTTAGCGAGTTTACCTATCTCGTTCTTCTTAAAAAGATCAAAATCAATTTCTCCCTTATAATCACCCTGGCTAATTCGTTCTGCCGCACTCACCAGCGTATTAACCGGTCGTGTAATATTTCGGGCAATAATAAAGGCAATAAAAGCCGATAGTAGCAATGCAACGGATGCAATAATGAGTATATGGATTTTTAGTGGTGAAAATTTGGCAATAGCCAAAGACAAGGAGGTACTCAATACCGCATTCACTTGATAATTATCAGCCTTCACCAATGAAGTCACCAGCGCTAAAAAAGACTCTCCCTGGTATGTCATGTGCAACCAGTCACCCTGAGTTTCATAGACCCTCATTGCTGCGTTAGTCTGCTCATCCAGAGTCGACAACTCAAAGCGGCGCTCATTGCTATCCCAACCCGAAAAGCTCACCTCCAGCGTTGTCAGCTCTTTTAACTGCCGAGCAAGCTTATCGTCAATTTGGAAACCTACGGCTGTCCAGGCAGACGTAACCGGCGCAAGTACCGGCAACATCAGAATTTGGTAGGGTAAGCCATCTAATACAACGGTTTGCATCAGACCGCCATTTTCCTCTGCTTCTGACAACAAGTGCTTAAAGGGGAAGTTCTGGCTTTTACCTGTGCTGGCAATCAAGTCACCTTCGAGTGAGGCGATCATCATCAAGTCAGCGCCTATTCTAGCCCCATGATTGTCGAGCACTGAGCCAATAGTTGAACGGTCCTGATCCAGCACAGCGGCTTTAAAACCAAAGTCTGAGGTCAGTACCTCAGCAGACTCGAACAACTGGTTACCTCGCAGCGCCAGTAACTGTTCAAAAACCTTTTGACCTACGACGAGCTTCTCTCTCGCCTGCTCAGCGACACTATTGTTAGTCGCTAATAACACTGCCGAAATCGTCATAATCGACGAGACAATAATTAAACTTAAAAAGGATAGTAGGATTTTTTTTCGCAAGCTCAAGTCAATAATCATCGCGATCCCTTCTATACGCTCTGAACTGACGTCGCGTCTTTTCCTTTTTGAGCTTCAAGGTAATCGTGACTGTTTCATGCTTACTATCGATAGCTTTTCTAACTAAACCGGCTTTCCCCTCTAAGCGAGGATGCCAAATGAGCAGTTCTTCAGCTGTCTGAGAAAAGGTAAGTTTGCCGCTTTCATCGCTCACACCATAATTAGGCCATGGTGACACATAGAT
>NZ_LWGG01000136.1:0-823 GCF_001635365.1 Oleiphilus sp. HI0128
ACGTTGAGGGCTCAGATACGCTAATCACGCATTGATTGGGGTCGGTTTGTGGGTCACAGGAACCTATGCTGATTGAGAATACGTCATCGGGAAAAGCAAACTGCGTATTCTGGCCATCAGGACTTAGAAATATTGCTCTGTCCAAGTCGCTACCGGTCACATTGTACAGGTCGATAAATAAGTCTTCAGGGTCGAAGCCGATGATGACAAAGCCATCGGTACAGCAATTCACCCAATCCAAATCAATATTGATAGAGCTAGTTGTACCCAGTGCACTATTACCTCCTTCATTTGGGTCATCTAAGAATGCCAGTGCTGCGGGTGTAGAAAAGTCAATGCTGGCATTAAAAGAGCCGCCTCCACTTCCATTTGGTCTTTCAAGAATTACCCCAAAGCTCAATTCATTGGTAAGCGTATTCACATGAGAAAATATCTGCAAGGCGTCAGCTTCTAAGGGGATGGGGGTTGTGGTTCCAGGGTAAACCGGGTTCGCTGATGCTGCCCAAGGGCTACCATAGTTGTAGAAATCAGTGCCTGTTTCTGCACTGTCGAAAGTACCTAGCAAGAACTGAGAGCCATTAAAGTCAATATCCAATACTGCAGCCGAAGCAATTGAAGAAGACAAGGATAGAACGACAGCTGTACACAAATGCCAAATAATGTTTTTCATTGTCTGTTTCCTTCCTATTGTGTTGGTTTTATTGTGAGTTATTGATCAAAAAATACGCAGGAAATAGACCAGATTCTGTAACTTTAGTTATTACAGTAACTTGTCCGCAAGGCTATAAAGGTAGGTTTCAGAACGTGTAAAACTCTTCGACAC
>NZ_LWGG01000137.1:0-1341 GCF_001635365.1 Oleiphilus sp. HI0128
GTAAACACATCGCCTTTAGATATATCCGCATTGCTTTCCTGACCGTCGCCTCCACCGCCACCACAAGCAGATAGGCTCAGAACACAAAGTAAAGTCAAGAGTAGTTTAATAAAGGATGGCATGCCTAGCTCCAATTATTTATTGTTATTTCCCTAGAGAGAGTCTGTTTGTTACGCCTATTCTAATATGAGCACTTTATGAACAGCAATTAATTATTCAGCAATGAAACTCTTTTGGTTGGTGTTGGCCAGGGCCTGACTCTCCTGTCGAAGTTATTTCGAATCAGGGACTAAAAGAGCCTATTCAAGCGGCTCCACAAGGTCTGCTATCCGAACAAAGCCAATGGAAGCAGGTGCTATATCATATCGCTAAATCCAACCCAAATGTAGCAACATAGAAACAATTGTAGACGATCACTAAACGCATGTAGTAACATTTATACATAAGATTGTTTTGGAGGTGAGCTATGTCTACATTAACCAGTCGAGAGTTTAATCAAGATACAGGCCGAGCCAAGAAAGAGGCGCTGTCTGGACCTGTGTATATTACCGATCGAGGGAAACCGTCTCACGTACTCTTATCTTATGAAGAGTACAAAGCTATGACGGAGAAGAAGGCGACGATTGGTGAGCTGCTTTCTATGGATGGGGTAGAGGATATCGAATTTACTCCGGGCCAAGTCACCGACAAAGCTGCAGCAGCAGAGTTTTAGTATGTATTTATTAGACACTAATGTTGTCTCTGAACTCAGAAAAGTAAAAAGCGGTAAAGCTGATAGCAATGTAGAGGAATGGTCAGCCCAAGTTGAAGCTGAATTGCTTTATGTTTCATCAATCGTCATTCATGAAATAGAGCTCGGGATTCTACGGGCTGAAAGATCTGATGCTGCGAAAGGTAAGATTCTCCGGAAATGGATGAGCGACCACGTTTTGCCAACTTTTGAGGGACGTATATTACCAGTCGATAAGGAAGTCGTTTTGGTTAGCGCCAAGTATCATGTACCAGACCCAAAGCCATATAGAGATACGTTTATTGCTGCAACAGCCGCTGTTCAAGATATGACAATCGTAACGCGCAACGTATCAGATTTTAATCTGGACAACCTCAAAATATTCAACCCTTGGGAACAGAGTTAAACCTGGCGAGTATTTTTATGGCTGAATTATCACAAGAGGTATTACAGGAGTTTTCTGATCGAGTAGCAGAAATATGCGAGCAAATGGAGCTCGAGCCTGACCAAATGCTCGAAGCTATCGGCAGCACGTTCATTGGCGCTGTTATGAGCTTTGGAAAAACAAGCTATCAAGTAGAAATATCCGGAGTCGCAAGTGCCGCTGTGGA
>NZ_LWGG01000138.1:0-1137 GCF_001635365.1 Oleiphilus sp. HI0128
CGATCCATGCAAACCAGACACTTGCGTTTGACCCATATGGTGAAAACAAAGCAACGGGCGCCTTCATTATTATCGACCGTCTAACCAACGTAACGGTTGGCGCAGGCATGATCGTTGAAGCCGCTGAAGATACTAGCGCACAGTGGGAACCTGTTAGCGAAGCAGAGCGTGCAGCGCGTTTAGATCACCAGGTAGCCTCGATTATTGCTTGCTCAGGTGAAGCGGGTGATGTACTCGCTCAAGCCGCTGAGCGTAAGCTGTTCAATCAGGGTCGAACTTGCCTGTTGATCACCTCTCACATGGCCGACAACGATGCAGATAAACTCTTGATTGCTAAGGCAGCTAAAGAAGCAGGCTTAATTGCAATTACCTCATTGGAAGGCAGTTCAGATATTGCAGATACCGTACTATCAGCAACATCTGACGTAGATATTCCTGAACAGGTAAAAGGGCTTAGCTAAATTTGATTCACTGAGATACTCATCTCAGTAAGCCTAACCCAAAGACAGGGGCTACGATTTACTTCGTAGCCCCTTATTTCATTGGACACAGAGAGAACTCAATCCATGGCTATTACTTCGCTAGTTTTTCATAAGATTACTCGCTGGCAAGAAGATCAACCTTCAGAAATTCAACTCTGTGAGCAGGCACCTGACGTCACTGCAGATCATGAAGGACTCTTCAGTCAACTTAAAAAAGTCTTTCAATTCAAAGCAGGTAAATTCCACGGTCAATTTGATGAAGACTATAGTAGTGCCCCCTATCAAAACTGGTTGAAAGAGCAACTGGATGGAAAAATCAGCTTCGAGAAGCTAAGCCTTCTCTACATGAATCAACTCAAAGACCTAGTGGATAAAACCAGCGAGAGCTTTGAAGCCACTATCCTTACGGTTCATGAGGAACGTGCAGATGGCCCTCGAGTCTATATCTTTGCGCTGGAAACAAATTCCGGCCTACTCCTAGACTCTGGGCTTAATCTCGATACCGTGGACTACCTCAACACAAATAAAATGGATCTTGCCCTGCGCATCGACCTTGATGACTGGCTTTCAGAAAGCGAAAGTACTGACCCATACCTTTGCTTGGTCCGCGCACGCTCAAAAGCCAAAATAGGTGAAGCATTCACTCAGTCAATCG
>NZ_LWGG01000139.1:0-1050 GCF_001635365.1 Oleiphilus sp. HI0128
AACTGTGGATTTGAACATAAAACAACGATCTGCACAGGATCAACGATAGACTGGCGAATCATCTGACAAGCTTCTACACCCGACAAATCCTGTAAGATGTCATCACACAAGATCATGTTGAACTGCTCTTCACTTCCAGCATAAGAATGCAAGGCTTTTATCGCTTCTGCAGCAGTCCCCACCGCCTCGAACTGAATCCCCCACTCGCTTAAGAGTTCAAGTGTAATTTTACGACTAAGCTCATACGAATCGATCACCAGTACTTTGAGCGTTTTCAGCAAGGACAAATCCAACAACTCTCTGGAGTTATCGCCACGAACTACCGGCAAGTTCAACTCGAACCAATAAGTAGACCCATCATCTTCTTTTGATTCGTTCAGCAATGTACTACCCATGAGATCAACTAACTGGTAGCAAATATCCAGGCCCAAGCTACGCTTTTCCCTCAGTTCCGAAGAAAAACCTATATCAGCAACATCAACCCGCTTATTAAGCCTCTGTATAGGCTTACTACCACTATCTTCAATTGACAAACGAATGGCCGCTCGAGAATTCTTTTGAGACAAAAGATCAACATTAATAAAAACGTGACCCTTCTCAGTGTGCTGGATCGCGTTAGCAACTAGGTTCATCAATACTTGTCGTATTCGTACAGGGTCTCCTCGTAAAGTCTGTGGAATATCGGGGCTAATTCGGCTCTCGAACACAAGGCCCTTTGACTCAGCCCTGTTTTTCAAAAGAATAGTAACACCGGATAACACCCCTCTTAAATTGAACGGTATCGTCGTAATCATAAGATCGCCCGACTCGATTCTGGAAAGGTCCAAGACATCATTTACAACGTACAACAATGACTCTAAAGACACCTGAATAGTTTGAGCATACTCACGCTGTTCATCTTCCAACTTCGATTCCAGCAATAACGAAGTGAAACCTAGCAACCCGTTCATTGGCGTTCGCAACTCATGGCTCATTTTTGCTAGAAACAAGCTTTTCGTCTCGCTGTTCTTGCGTGCTGCTTCTAACTCCTTCTGCGACAACGTTAAACGA
>NZ_LWGG01000140.1:0-1020 GCF_001635365.1 Oleiphilus sp. HI0128
TGACATACCGTGACTGGGTGCTTCCGCTAGTCTTACATTTCTTGGAATTGCGACTTTATATAGCTGTTCACCGAAATATTCCTGAAGTTCATCAGATACATCTCTGGTTAAACTATTCCTTGGGTCATACATAGTACGAAGTATGCCGGAAATTTCTAACTTCGGATTGATGGTTTCTCTAATCTGCTCAACCGTATTCATTAATGCGGCCAAGCCTTCTAGCGCATAATATTCGCATTGCATTGGAATGATAACGCCGTCCGACGCTGATAAGGCATTAACGGTTAGCATATTTAGAGAAGGAGGACAGTCGATCAAGACGAATTCATAATCATCACGAATAGATTTTAAGGCTTGCTTCAGTCTATGTTCACGGCCAATCTCATTAAGGAGCTCGACTTCCGCTGCAGTCAGATCGCCATTGGAAGGAATAACATCGTATTTACCAACGACTGAACGCGTAATGACCTCTTGAACATCGGCCTTTTTGGTCAGTACATCATAGGCCGTATATTCAATTTCATTCTTGCTGATCCCGCTACCCATAGTTGCGTTTCCCTGCGGATCAAGATCAATAAGGAGAATTCTGCGTTTGGTCGCAGCCAGCGATGCAGCAAGATTTACAGTGGTGGTCGTTTTTCCAACCCCCCCCTTCTGGTTAGTAATCGCATAGATTTTCGCTGGCACTGTGTAACCCTCACTTATAGACGCTTTCAATAGCAATATGCTTATTACGCTGAAGTTTTCTCTATGATAATTAAATGCCTGTCCTCTTCACAAGCGGGAACACATAACTTAATTGCGTTTTTAACATGATAATCTATTGGCAGTGCATTAATCTCATCTTTTGGATGCAAACCTTTCATTGCTAAAAACTCACCCTTTTCAGTAAGTAAGTGCTTACATAGTTTTACCATATTATCTAGCGCTGTAAATGCGCGTGACATAATTTGGTCAAATTGTTTATCCTGCGCAACACTCTCTACACGTCCATGCACTATTTCGATATTGGCTAGCGAA
>NZ_LWGG01000141.1:0-861 GCF_001635365.1 Oleiphilus sp. HI0128
CCAAACAACACTGACATGGGTAGATCAACCGGCTTATTATCGAAGTGCGGATCTTCCAGTGTTAAATCATGCTCTTCCAGAGCATCACCAATCACAGCGTAGGGGCAGCGTTCTCTAGCACAAATCGCCTCAAAGCGCTCCAAGTCTTGCGGCAACACAGCAATAACATAACGTTCTTGAGATTCGTTACACCAAATTTCGTGTGGCGCCATCCCAGGCTCATCGTTAGGGATCTTTCGCAAGTCGAATCGTCCACCGCGCCCGCCATCTTTCACAAGCTCCGGAAAAGCATTTGATAAACCACCCGCCCCTACGTCATGTATAAAGGCAATTGGGTTATTATCATCAAGCTGCCAGCAGCGGTCTATAACCTCCTGGCAACGACGTTCCATTTCAGGGTTTTCACGCTGTACAGAAGCAAAATCCAAGTCCTCATGACTAGCACCTGAATCCATCGAAGAGGCTGCACCGCCGCCAAGGCCGATCAGCATGGCCGGGCCACCCAATACAATTAGCTTTGCACCAACATCGATGTCACCTTTCAGTACATGGGACTCTTTAATATTTCCCATACCACCAGCAATCATAATAGGCTTGTGGTAACCCTTGATTTCCTGACCATTCGGGCCAGCAACTTCTTCTTCAAAGGTTCTAAAGTAGCCACACAAGTTCGGTCGACCAAACTCATTATTGAAGGCAGCACCACCTAGAGGACCGTCAAGCATGATGTTATAGGCAGAAGTCATTCGGTCAGGCTTGCCAAAATCTGTTTCCCATGGCTGTTCGAAACCAGGAATTCTTAGGTTCGATACCGTAAAACCTGTCAGACCAGCTTTAGGTTTTGCGCCTTTACCTGTAGCA
>NZ_LWGG01000142.1:0-826 GCF_001635365.1 Oleiphilus sp. HI0128
TCAAAGTGCCGGCGATTGAATAGAGTGGTCAAGGAGTCGGTTGTAGAGGCTAACTCCAGGCGATTATTTGCTTGCTCAAGCTCGGTGAGCGCTCGTTGCATGGATTGAGTCCGCTCACGGACTTTGGACTCTAGCTGGGCATTGATAGTGGTTTGTGTTTCCAATAATTGCTCTTGCGACTCTCGTAGCCTCTTTTCACTTGAAAGTACAGATTCCTGGGCGAGAATGCGCATTTCTTTTTCACGGTTTATTCGGTTGGCTAGAGCAAGAGAAAGCAGGGATACCAAAAATAGAACACCAATTTGCCCTGCATTATTGGTAAANAAATTGGCCGTCACGAGCCCGAATTTAACCGCGCCTAATGTACCAATCCCCAAGAAAGTTGTGGTCCAGGCGAGGCAGTAGTAGCGAGCATCAGAATGTCCCCGGAACAAAGCGATATACCCGAGTAGCATTGACATGGTGCAATTGATTAAAGCAAGAGCGCTGTTTAGACGTATCGTAATGCTATATGAAATGATAAAGGTCAGCACAAATGAGATGCTGGACACGACTGCTAAAGCTTGTGCAATGCGATAAGCTTTTGGGTTGGTTTCTTTGAGCTTTAAAAACTCAATAATCAGCACTAAAACGGTAATATTACAACCGCCGATAAAAACGGATATCGCGTAGCTATTCCATTCTAGAGCCTCTGGCCATAGATAGGCAAAGCCATAACCCTTTAGGCTTATTTGAAAGAGCAAGTAACTGAAAACGAAAAGAACATAGTAGAAATAGCTCATTTCCCTGATAGAGAAAAATAGCAATAAATTATAGATGACCATGA
>NZ_LWGG01000143.1:0-618 GCF_001635365.1 Oleiphilus sp. HI0128
TTCAAAAGCAATGGAATTCCTATCGCGCTTCGAGTTCAATACTGCACGCCAGTTATTGCGATCACTGGGTGCTAAATATCCCGAATCACGAGCAATATTGGAGCAGCGTTACAACTTGGCAAAATTGCATACTGAAGACTCGAGCTATTGGAAGCATGCACAGAACCTTATTGAACTGTGTGTCCGTAAATCAGACTACGAAAGAATTTGTCGATTATTTTCCGACATTCAAAAAAATGCTGCTAGTAAAAAAAGGGCTCAAGAATGCTTACAGCCCGAGCACTATCATAAGATGATGATGCTTTTTATTAAACATGGAGACCTGCCTAAAGCTGAGCAAGCCTTCTTGTTTCTCGAACTTGCTGGCAACCAACATATTACACAAGATGCTTGCCTCTTGCTTATTCAGGAGTTCAAAATAAGGCATACTGCTGCTAAACAACAGCAATATGAAATGCTACTCGAGCGACTCAAGGCTTAGTTATGAAAGCAAGCACTTTCGACCTAATCAGACATGGCGAACCCGTTGGTGGACAACTACTACGAGGTTCACAAGACGACCCCTTATCAGACTTGGGCTGGCAGCAAATGCACGACAGTGTAGGGGGTCATAAACCC
>NZ_LWGG01000144.1:0-909 GCF_001635365.1 Oleiphilus sp. HI0128
AATTAATTAAGATCAAAGGTGATCCTCAACACCCTATGACTAAGGGCTATATTTGCCAGAAAGCGGCAAGATTAGAGCATTATCAAAATCACGATGATCGTTTGACACATCCTTTAAAAAGGATGCCAGATGGGAGCTTTCAGAAGGTTAGCTGGGATCAGGCCTTAGATGAAATCGCTGAAAAAATGAATGTAACGCGTGATCAGTTTGGCCCCGATTCTTTCGCGATTGTAGGTGGTGGTGGTCAAGGTAATCATCTTGGCGGTGCGTATGCTTCACAACTGCGTTATGCCATGGGTGGGAGTCGCTATACCTATACAGCTTTGGCTCAGGAAAAGACCATGGATTTTTGGGTGAATGGTCGACTGTTTGGTGATCAGCGTGTTCATTGTACTGAGGACGTAGAGCATTCTGACTACGTACTATTTATTGGCTGTAACCCATTTCAGTCACACGGTATACCCAATGCGCGCGATACGCTTAAAGAAATTAAGAAAGACCCGGACCGTACGATGGTGGTTTTTGACCCTAGAAGGTCTGAAACAGCGAAGCAAGCCGATATACATTTTCAGTTAAAGCCAGGTACTGATGCTTATCTGATGTCTGCGATCTTGGCGATTATCGTAAAAGAGGGCCTGCATGATAAAGCCTTCCTCGAGAATCACTGCACTGGCTTTAATAAGCTCGAAGCTGAACTATTAGATATTCCTATTGAAGAGTATGTAGAAAAAGCCGATGTATCCCTTGAGATGACGCAGCAAGTTGCACGAGACTTTGCTAATGCTAAAGCGGGATGCGTAAGAATTGACTTGGGTCTGCAGCAGTCACTGCATTCCACCTTGACGGCATATTTGGAAAAAATGCTGTATATGGTGACCGGCAATTTCGGGAAAACTGGCGGCAATAATC
>NZ_LWGG01000145.1:0-968 GCF_001635365.1 Oleiphilus sp. HI0128
ATTGCTGGAGCGCTTTGCGGAGCGGTTTGAGGCGCTGCCTGAGTATAAGCCTGGCCGCCCTGTTGTGGCGCGCGCTGATAGCCTTGTTGAACCGGCGCCGCCTGCTGTGGCTGCGCATAGCCCTGCGGTGCAGCCTGTGCTTGTGGTGCTGCTTGAGGAGCAGGCTGTGTCTGATACCCGCCTTGCGTGGCTGCTTGCGGCTGATCAAATCCACCCTGCTTACTATCTAGCATCTGCAGTTCGTTCGCAACAATCTCGGTGGTATAGCGGTCTTGTCCGCTTTGATCTTGCCACTTTCTGGTCTGCAACTTACCTTCGATATAGACTTTAGAGCCTTTACGCAGATAATCTTTTGCAATTTCAGCTAAACGATTAAACATAACAACACGATGCCACTCCGTTTTTGGCACCATCTGTCCACTGTTTTTATCTTTATAACTTTCATCCGTAGCAATATTCAGGTTTGTGACCGCTGAACCTTGCGCCGTCATGCGCGCATCAGGATCTTGCCCTAAATTACCGATCAAAATTACTTTGTTTATACCTCTTGCCATTACCTTTCCCCGAATTATTTTTTGCTCTAATCTAATTATTGTCTCATGCTTAACGATAGCATTCCATAACCGAATCCAGCTCCTGCTGATTTAGTTTACCTTTGATTACTTTGAGATAAGCCACCTTATCTTCAGGCACCAAAACAACCTCTTCAACACCTCCCACTGAGCTAAGCCTATCGGTTATTTCCTGAGCCTGAGAGTCTGCCAAAGCTGAGAAACTTAAGGTCATACCTGTTTCAGAGCTTGGGTTAGCCATGCCGCGAGCAAATAGAAACCAGCCAAGACAAACAATACTTACCAGCAGATAAACGCCTGACTCATCATAGCTACTTAGAACCCAACCACCTAACACCCCCCCAACAAAGGCACCAAAGAACTGGCAAGTTGAATAAACCCCCATCGCCGTTCCTT
>NZ_LWGG01000146.1:0-7849 GCF_001635365.1 Oleiphilus sp. HI0128
ATAATGAAAATGCCTTGGTCGTTTTGAGCAATATGGCAAAAGAGCATGGCTTTAGTCTATCGGTCGAGCGCTTTGGTGTAAGCTCGGTGCCATTTTCGTATTTACAGCGAGTGGATATTCACTACATCAAAGTTGACCATAGCTTTATTCGCAACGTTCAGGGCAGTCAATCAAATCAGTTCTTCCTGCGATCAGCGATCCAGATTGCACATGGTCAGGGAATTAATGTGATTGCTGTGGGTGTCGAGTCAGAAGACGAGTGGCAGGCTTTAAAAGAGCTGGGGATTGATGGCGCAATGGGGTACCATTTGAAACGGCCACAAGCAAATGAAGTATTTGCTTCATAGCAAGTGTTTGCAATTGATAGTAGGGGATTACAGTTCTCCCAAGTCATTGAGAATTTATACACGTTAGCAGGTTATTAATGTGAAAGAAGGTTTGTCTGATTTTATAAGACATAGAAAAGAAGATTTCCAAGACTACTTGGGGGGCGGAATGTTGGCTAAAGCTATTGGTGGTGCTTTGGGTGTCTATTTACTTTTGTCTGTTATTCTAGGTTTTTGGTGGAGTTCTGAGCCGGAAATTACCGATGTTGTTCAGTACTCTCATGAACAGGCCGAGTTGATGCAGCACCAGCCGGTTCCTGGCTTTGCGACAACAGCAACGATGATCTATTTGATGGAAACGCTGATGGATAAGTCGGGAGGCTACATTAGCAATGATATTTTTCCGCCTGGTTTATGGCTGGATAATATTACTAATTGGGAATATGGCGTGCTGGTTCAGGTTCGTGATTTGGCCAGGGTCTTTCGTAAGGAGTTGAGCCGGTCTCAAAGCCAGTCGGTTGAAGATAAGGACTTAACGATTGCAGAGCCCCAGTTTCATTTCGATAACAGTAGTTGGGCACTTCCGGCCAGTGAGTCGGAATATCGTCGTGGCGTGAAGGCAGCGCGTAGTTACCTAGCGCGTCTCTCTGACCCTCAACAACCGGACGCTCAGTTCTATGCGCGAGCAGATAATTTAAGAAGTTGGCTATCTGAAGTCGAGAATCGTTTAGGGAGTTTGTCGCGCCGTTTGAGTGAAAGTGTTGGTCGCCAGCAGCTTGACTTGGGTTTGGCGGGCGATGCAAGTGCTCAGCAGTCGACAGCTGCAGAAGGTGCTCAGGAGCGTAAGACTGCTTGGATGGAAATAGACGATGTGTTTTATGAAGCACGCGGTACGGCTTGGGCGCTGGTGCATATACTAAAAGCAATAGAGCATGACTTTAAGGCAGTGCTGATCAATAAGAATGCTTTGGTAAGCTTGCAGCAGATAACACTGGAATTGGAAGCGACTCAAGAGGCTGTTTGGAGTCCGATGATTCTAAATGGTAGTGGCTTTGGGATGTTGGCTAATCATAGCTTGACAATGTCTTCGTATATCTCAAGAGCATCAGCGGCCATTATCGACTTGCGCAGTTTGCTTCAGCAGGGCTAACTTTCTAGCACTCGTGAAGTGCAGATAGTAAAAAGGCCGCTGATGCGGCCTTTGTTATATAGAGCTAAGCGCTACAACTTACTTATTGTAGTTCGCTACAGACTTCTCGATTGACTTACGAGCAGCATCTGCATTTTCCCAGCCTTTTACTTTTACCCACTTGCCTTTCTCAAGCTCTTTGTAACGCTCAAAGAAGTGCTGGATCTGTTCTTTCAGTAACACTGGAATATCTTCAATATCCTGAATATCTTTGTACTCAGGAGATAGCTTGTCGTGAGGTACCGCTACTAGCTTCTCATCACCACCCGCTTCATCGTCCATGTCTAGCATGCCGATTGGGCGACAACGAATTACTGAGCCAGGTATAACTGGATATGGTGTGATAACCAATACATCTAATGGATCACCATCGTCAGCCAAAGTGTGCGGGATAAAACCGTAGTTTGCTGGGTAGAACATTGGCGTGGACATGAAACGGTCAACTACAACAGCTCCCATGTCTTTGTCGATTTCATATTTTACCGGGCTGCTTTGAGCTGGGATTTCAATTACGACGTTAATGTCGTTAGGAATGTCTTTTCCTGCTGGAATGTTGTCAAAAATCATAGCTTTGTCCTGTCGTTAATAAGCGGTGTTACTGACCTGAATTTTTTCGCAGAGCGATAAAGTGCGCGATTATACGGCTTCGTGCATTTTTACGCCAGATTCAGAGCCAACAAACAGCAGATCTGCGGGTCTAAGTGCAAATAAACCGTTAGTGACTACGCCTGTAAGGTTGTTGATTTCGGCTTCGAGCTTCTTCGGTTCGAGAATCTTCATGTTGTGAACGTCTAGAATATGATTGCCGTTGTCTGTTACGAAGCCTTCTCTATAAACCGGGTCACCACCAAGTTTGACAATTTCCCGGCCTACCAGGCTGCGTGCCATAGGGATAACTTCAATTGGAAGTGGGAACTCACCTAACAAGCCAACTTGCTTGGAGGCATCTACAATGCAGATGAATTTTTTGGCAACAGCAGCAACGATTTTCTCTCGAGTAAGTGCACCGCCGCCGCCTTTGATGAGCTCTAGTCGCTCGTTGCTTTCATCTGCGCCATCGACATAAAACTCCATTTCATCTACTGAGCCCAGCGCGTAAACAGGAATGCCATGGCTTTTTAGTCTTTCCGCTGTTGCTTCGGAGCTGGCCACTGCGCCATCAAACTGATGTTTGATTTTAGCAAGGTGATCAATGAAGAAATTCGCTGTCGACCCGGTGCCGACGCCGATGATGCTATCGTTATCCAACTTCGGCTGGATATAGTCAATAGCAGCTTGGGCGACTGCGCTTTTTAATTGATCTTGGTTCATGCATGCTCCGCTAGGGTAAATATCTGATTATGGCGTATTGATCGTTATAAATGGCATTATAATGCCCGACAATAAGTGAGAAAAGGATTATGATTGTTTGTGCTCACTTCGATGCTTATTTTTCTCTAGCTATCAGGTATTGAGCAGGGTATTAAAATTATATTAAGTCTGCCTATACGCTGTTTGTCTATATGTCAGCCCTATAAGTGAAGAGTTCCAAGATGCCAATTAACCGTTATATCAAGAAAATACTTGATGCCAGAGTTTATGATGTTGCTATTGAATCGCCGGTGACACATGCGCCGCTATTGTCGGAGCGTTTTGATAATCAAATATACCTTAAAAGAGAAGACCTGCAGCCTGTATTCTCTTTTAAGCTTCGTGGAGCCTATAACCGTGCTCGTTTACTCACAGATGAAGAAAAAGCAGCTGGCGTGATTGCGGCTTCTGCCGGTAATCATGCGCAAGGGCTTGCTTTAGCTGCGCAGAAGCTTGGTATCGACGCGACTATCGTTATGCCAAAAACGACCCCTGAAATTAAGGTTAACTCGGTCAGGGCGAAGGGCGCAAAAGTTGAACTCGTTGGTGATGCCTTTGATGAAGCTTCCGCTTATGCCTTAGAAAAGGTAAAGAAAGAGGGCTTGGTTTATATTCCCCCATACGATGATGAAGATGTGATTGCCGGGCAAGGGACGGTCGCAATGGAGTTACTAATGCAGCATACCGCACCTATTCATGCGGTGTTTGTGCCGGTTGGTGGTGGCGGCTTAATTGCGGGAATGGCAGCCTATATTAAGTTTGTTCGCCCCGAAACAAAAGTGATTGGTGTTGAGCCTGAAGAGGCGGCATGTCTTAAGGTGGCGCTAGAGACTGGGCGTAGAGAAATTCTAGAAGAAGTAGGGATTTTTGCAGAAGGTGTCGCGGTTAAACAGATTGGTAAGCTGCCTTTTGAAATTGCCAAAAAGTATGTTGATGAGGTGATTACTGTTTCAACAGATGAGATTTGTGCAGGCATTAAAGATATCTTTGATGATACACGATCAATTGCTGAACCCGCAGGTGCGGTGGGCATCGCTGGCTTAAAAAAATATGCGGAACGTGAAGGCTTAAGTGGTGAGAATTTAGTGACCATCGTTAGTGGGGCGAATGTTAACTTTGACCGTTTACGCTATATCTCTGAACGAACTGAAATTGGTGAGCAGCGCGAGGCAATCATTGCTGTCACTCTCCCTGAAAAGCCTGGAAGCTATCAGAAGTTTATTCAAGCGCTGCAAACTCGTAATGTGACCGAGTTTAATTATCGCTATGCAGAAGGAAGTGACGCGCAGATCTTTGTTGGTGTGCAAGTGCTTCCGGGTGGCGAAGATCGGGCGCGTGTTATTGCAGAGTTAGAGTCCCAAGGCTATCCCGTGCTGGATATGACTGACAACGAGATTGCAAAGCTTCATATCAGGCATATGGTCGGTGGGCGTTCTGAAGGCGTTGGTGATGAGCAGGTTTATCGTTTCGAGTTTCCTGAAAGGCCAGGGGCGCTGATGTCATTCCTTAATTCACTTGGTACTCGTTGGAATATTTCCATGTTCCATTATCGTAACCATGGCGCTGCATACAGTCGTGTCCTGATGGGGGTGCAGCTGAAAGACTCTGATACGAAAGCCTTTCAGGGAATGCTAGATGAGATAGGTTTCCGATACTGGGTCGAGACGGATAATGAGGCGTATCAACTTTTCTTGAGGGCAGGTAAGTCAAAACGCTAGTAATTAGGTGCTAAAGCCATTAGAATCCGCTACTTAAAGCAGGGTTCTAATGGAAATTTTCTAAAGCTGTGCTATTTTTCTGATTATTAAAGTTTTATTTTGAGGAAAATATGAAGAAGAAACCCGATACAATGTTGGCTGTAATCGGTATATTTATGATCGGTTTGGTCATAAGTGGCTTTTCTTCTATTAGCATTGGTGCTGATGAAGAGCCGGTTCAGAACGCTAGTACTGAGCATGTATTTGATCGTTCAGCCAGCCGCTACTAAAACTCTCTATTCATAAAGAATTACTCGGCTTTTTTGCTCGTTTGATTCTGCATAGGCTTATTTTTTTGCATAGATACCTTGATCGGTGACGATCGCATCTAAGCTGACATCCCAGTCATTGACCGGAAGCGCGTCCATCTTCTGCAGCTCATGTGCTAATCCAATCAAGCGAGGCTTGCACTGAGGAAGCCGTCGCTTATAGTCAAAAGTGCGATCATAGAAGCCGCCTCCCATTCCCATTCTGTTTCCTTCGCTATCAAATGCTACCAGTGGCATTAACACTGTTGACAGTTGTTTAGCATTGAATTGTTTGCAGCGTTTAAAGTCAGGTTCCTCAATACCGAAACGGTTCTTGATATAAGGGCTTGATGCAGAGACTTGGCAAAAAATCATCTGTTGTGGTTTTAAGGGGTGGATGACGGGCAAGTATGCTGTCTTTCCCCATTTCTGTATTAGTGTGAGCAGTGATCGAGGGCAGATTTCACCGTCGTTGCCTAAGTACAAAGCAATATGTTTGCCCCTCAGTAGTAAACCAAAGCGTTTCAGATTTTTGAGTAAATGCGTTGAAGCTGTTCTTTGTTGAAGCTTGGTGAGCTGGCGGCGTTGTTGGCGGAGCTCTCTACGAAGCTGCTTTTTTTCTTGAATTAAGGTGGCGGGGGAGGTTTGAGAAAGACTCATTTTTGGGCTGTATCGTCAATAAGATAGAGCTGGATAGGTTTAAACAAAAGCAACGCTCTGTTGTGAGTGTTGATTTTGGTGCGCCCAAAATGCCGCTGCCAGATAGGGCCTTGAACCCGAAAGTTCAAGGGGGTGATCACTATATGCAAATTAGGCTTTCCCATCCAGATAAACCGGGGGACTTGCACACATCACATGATGTGATTACCAAGGTGTTATTATCGGCTCGAGGACTTATCTAGCAAGCCAGCATTCCAGAACGCCAAACCATCATATAAAAAAACTAGATAAAAATCAGGGCTTTTTACGAAAAAAAACAAATTGCCCAGGGTTTCAATTAGGCCTGTGCTTTTGCTTTGATCAAAGCTTGATCAAGCTTTTCTTCAAGTGATAGCAACATCTCCTGGTCACCTTCTTTATCGCGACCACTTTCGAGCAATTCGTATGCAATATTTAGAGCTGCCATGACCGCAATTCGTTCAATGCCCAGAACTTTTCCTGACGAGCGTATTTCTCGCATTTTTTCATCAAGGTGCCCTGCAGCATTTTCTAGAGCGTCCTTTTTATCAGGAGGGCAGGCGACCAGGTAGTCCTTTTCAAGGATTTTGACCTTTAGTGTGTTGGCGTCGGACATTAACCTTGCTCCAGAGCTTTTAGGCGACCAATCATTGATTCAATCTTGTTTTTGGCAAGATCATTTTTTTGTAGAAGTTTAGTCCGCTCGGACAGCCAATCGTCTTGGCTGCTTTTTAGCGCTAAATTGTCTGCTTCAAGCGTCTGGCAGTAGTTTAGAAGTTGCTCTACTTTGCCAGAAAGCGTTTTAAGTTGTGACGCTTCCATTTAGTTACCTTGATAGTCAAATATTGAAGAATAAACCAATACTATTCGGTATATTGAGGGGTAACTATAATTTGGCCTAGCGTGAGGGTCAACTCGCTTTCGCAATCCAGTCGCAGGTCTCGTATAATTCGCTCAATTTTTGATAAAAGGTCGATATAAATGACAGAAAAAGACAAGTTTTCCGAGCAGGATATAGATGAGCTTGAAAATGAAGAGGCTCAGGAGAGTGATTTTGACTGGTTGGCGAATGTCTATAACCGACAAGGTGCGATCAATCACCCGAGTGAGTTACATGGCTTATTACTTGGGGAAATTACCGGCGGCATTAAGCGTACGGCGAATGACTTTTTAGCTCAGGTTTTAGAACATATGGGCGTCGATGAGTTAAATGTTGCAGCTCAAGCTAATGTAGTTGAGGACTTGTTAGCTTTTTATAGCCAAGTATCAGAGGGTATCGATAAGGATTCGAGTAGTTTTACCTTATTATTGCCAGACGATGACTATGTTTTATCCGAACGACTTGAGGCAATGGTGTTATGGGTAAGGGGTTTTTTGGAAGGTATCGCTATTTCTGCAAGTGAACGACTTAATTCTGCATCGAAGGATCTGGAAGAAATTCTTAAAGACCTGGTTGAAATTTGCCAGCTGGACCCTCGCGTTGAGCCTACTGAAGAGGGTGAAAGAGAGTTCTTTGAAGTGGTGGAGTATGTAAGGGTGGGGGTGCTTAACTTATATGCTGAGTTTAATCAGCCCGAAGTAGAAGATTCGACTGAAGAAAAAGCTGCTATTTCCGATATTGACCCAGATACACCGACATTACATTAATAACAATTGCTGACCAAGATTCTGCTACTCAGGACAATAAGAGATGAATAAAAAAGAATTCTCACGCCGACGAGCTTATCTGGCTGAACACATGGGTGAAAACTCAATTGCGATACTGCCCTCGTCAACGGTTAAAAGCCGGAACCGGGATGTTGATTACCCCTTTCGTCAGGATAGCGACTTCTTCTATCTGACCGGGTTTTCTGAGCCGGAAGCAGTGTTGGTGATTATTCCGGGCCGAGAGCACGGTGAGAGCATCTTGTTTTGCCGAGAGCGAGACCCGACAAAAGAAATGTGGGATGGATTTATTGCCGGGCCAGACCGTGCAATTGATATGTTTGGTGTCGATGATGCGTTTCCCATTTCTGATATAGATGAAATCCTCCCAGGCATGATTGAGGGAACGGATAAAGTTTATTACTCGATGGGCCTTGATGCTGTCTTTGACAGTCGCGTCATGGAATGGATCAACGTTATTCGCAGTAAAGTTAGAAATGGTGCTCACCCACCTGGTGAGTTTGTTGCCTTGGAGCACGCACTACATGAGCTGCGTTTGATAAAAAGTACCACCGAAATCAAGACGATGAAACAGGCTGCTGAAATATCTGCCCAAGCACATATTGAGGCAATGAAGGTTTGCCGCCCAGGTTTACA
>NZ_LWGG01000147.1:0-990 GCF_001635365.1 Oleiphilus sp. HI0128
CATCGCTGGTGGTCATACCCATCGCAGATACCTGCTCAGGATTCAGCCAGATACGCACAGAGTAATCCCCTGCACCAAATACTTGAGCATTTCCAACACCTTCTAGGCGAGCAAGTTCATCGCGCACTTTCAAGTTAGCAAAGTTAGACAGGTACAACATGTCATAGCTATCGTCAGGTGATAACAGATGCACGACCATCGTTAAGTCAGGTGAAGATTTGGTTGTGGTCACCCCCAAACGTTGAACGTCTTGCGGCAGCCTGGGAATCGCTCGCGAAACACGGTTTTGGACTTGTACCTGCGCATCATCGACATCAGTACCCAGCTCAAAGGTAACAGTAATTGCCAAGCTACCATCTGAGGTTGCTTGTGAGGACATATAAAGCATGCCTTCAACACCATTAATCGCCTGTTCCAATGGCGTAGCAACAGAGTCCGCCATCACTTCGGGGTTTGCGCCAGGATAGCTAGCATTAACCACAACGGTTGGCGGAACAACCTCTGGGTATTCTGTTATCGGCAATTGAAAGACGGCGATCAAGCCAGCTAGGAAGATCATCATCGAGAGCACGCCAGCAAAGATCGGGCGGCTAATAAAATATTGTGAAATACTCATTTTGGCTTGCCGCTCCTAGCCTTGGCTATTGTTAGTGGCTGGCGCCATATCTGCATCACTAGGTGATACCGGCATTCCAGGGAAAACATTTGGCAAGCCCTGCCCCTTGATAACAATCTTTTCACCAGCTTCCAGGCCACTCTTAATCGCCCTCAAACCCTTGAATTTAGGACCCAACTGAACAGGGCGATATTCCAAGATGTTGTTTTCTCCTAAAACCAATACATATTTATGACTAAGGTCTGTCACGACAGCTTTCTCATCAACAAGAATTCCTGGATAGCTCGCACCTATCTGCATATTAATCCGCGCAAACATCCCTGGCGTGAACTTACCATCTTCATTGCTAAATACTGCACGCAGTCGTATTGTAC
>NZ_LWGG01000148.1:0-1331 GCF_001635365.1 Oleiphilus sp. HI0128
TTTTCAGTCTTATCTTCAAACAAGTTCTTCCAATGATTGGTCACCCCAACATCAGAGAAAGCATATTCTGCCTGTAATACGCCATCGGCCATATAGTTTGTGCTGGAGCCAAAAGGATGTGTCTGGTGACAAGCCATACATGGATTGTGCTTTGCTTCATGTTTGGTATAACACTGAGGAGGGACAATCGCTTCTTTGTTATAGGTAATGCCATCTTCCGTCGCACGAAGCTGACCTGATGTTCCCTCATTAATCTCTGTCGGGAAATTAAGACTCGCTAATAGCTCTGTTTCAGCATCAGGGTCATTTTGTGTGTTGTTCTTGCTCGTATTCGAATCACTGCTACAAGCACTCATCAGAACAAGTAAGGCCAATAGGTTAATATATTTCATAAGAATTTCTTTAGTGTCTGAGAAAAAAGGAGGGCAACAATTCGCCCTCCCCTTGCAGTACTCTTAGAGTACTAACTTAATGAAAACTACAGTGCTGGATCTTCATATACCCAGATAACATTGTTTTCATGATTCCCAGTATCTTCACCAATCAATAGACGACCGTCGTCCATTACAGCTAGGTTATCCGGGTTAGAGATATTGTTAACACTACACTCATTCACATCACGATCAGAGTAGTATGGGCCACCCACAATTGCAGGAACCATAGTATCAACGTCTACGTTGCCAGCGTTTTCTTTCAAGGTCATACGATATACCACACCGCATGGGCCGTGAGTGCCGTCTAGCTGGATATCACCTTCATCATCAGCCATTGTTTTGTCAAATGATGACATAGCCATATACATGTAAGCCTGATCACCATCAGCAGCACCAGCATTCCACCAGTTATCTGCAAGACCATAGTTGATAACGACACCTTCCATCTTACGGAACTCACCCGTCGCGCCCAAAGCAACAGCGGCTTTACGGCTCTCTAGGAAAGCAGGGCGGTCATCAGTAAAGGGATCAGCTGCAACAGAACCGCTGCCATCTAGATCCTGAGAAAGCTTAGCTTCAGCCCAATCATTGATTTGCTGATCAGTAATATAGCTTGGGCTAGCAAGTGTGCCCACATCATATTCAGCAATTGCAGCTTCGATATCAGCTTCAGCACCGTGCGCAAGCTCAATCCACTCAATTGCAAAAGCAGCTTCAGAAGGATCGCTAACACCATTCGTCTGAGTGACTTTCGCAGCGTATAAAGTACCAGAGCTCATATCACCTGCTGCATCAGCAACAAACTTGAAGAACACAACACCCGTTCCGTCATCACTCAAGAATACTGTTTTCTGGTCAGGCATCACTACGCTGTTTTCGTGAGAGAAGCGGCCTTGA
>NZ_LWGG01000149.1:0-901 GCF_001635365.1 Oleiphilus sp. HI0128
ACAATCGCCTCAATGCGCTGATAACCCGCATCTGTTGTTGCATCGGGCTTTGCCAAAACACAGGATGAATTGAAGATATTCAGACCTTTATTCTCCATGGCGCCCATATTAAAATCGTCCACCGCGACAATCATAAATATATCCAGGTCGTACTCTCGCCCGTAGACTTCTTCATCCCAGCGCATCGACCTTTTTAAACAATCTAGTGCGTAATCGCACTTATCTGCATTCTTATGATCAACAAAGATCTTCAGGGCCACCTGACGTCCAGACATGGTTTTGAAGGAGTCTTCATGGCAATGTAAATCACCTGCCACCAAAGCAAACAAGTAACAAGGCTTTGGATGAGGGTCGTGCCAAGTAACAAAATGACGATTATCTTCCAAGTTTCCCGACTCAATAGCATTACCATTGGAAAGCAGGTTCGGGTAAAGCGCTTTATCAGCTTCNATGCGCGTCGTAAATACCGTTAGTACGTCAGGACGATCCATGTAATAGGTAATTCGTCTGAAACCCTCGGCTTCACACTGGGTACAAAACATTGACGAAGACTTGTACAAGCCTTCCAACCGCTTGTTATCTTGCGGCTTAATCCAGGTTTCACACTGCAACTCAAATTTCGCGGGTACAGATTCTACCGTTAGAGATTCGTCATCTAGAAGGTATTCACTCTCTTCCAGCTCACGGTCATCTAACTTTATACTTTTCAGCTCAAGGTCTTCACCATTTAGTGACAGCGCCTCGCCTTCACGGCCAGCGACTCGCTCGATAAGCTGCCTGGCTTTTACCCAACGCTCCGTTTTCAAATAACTGAAAGGTTAAATCAAGTGACGTAATCTTAAACGCAGGCTCAAGATAGTCTTTGAGGTATATCGTCTTTGCTGATTCACTCATGCATGCT
>NZ_LWGG01000150.1:0-905 GCF_001635365.1 Oleiphilus sp. HI0128
TTATAGTCGAGTCGAATTGAACCGTTACGGTTCTTAAAGACTGACTAAGTTCTTCGCTACTTAGTTCAGAAATCTCAGAGCGCCCACTGTTACTATCGATGCTATTGATACCGGCGACATCGCATACGAGTTTGTATAACGGCACCATCGCAAAGGCAAAGCCAAACATAAGCACTGTTAACATTGCGAGCTTTAGTGCGGTTTTCTTGTTTTGTTTTACTGGTACTTCACTCATGTTATGCACCCACGGCTAAAGTTTGGCTGACGCCATAGGCGGCAATGCATAAGCTTGATATCGCAATGCCTCCAAGAATTAGCGCGGTGCGAATATTTGACTTCTTTAATGCTTGTTCGCTTTGTTGGTTCATAATCAAAACTCTTTTTGTTGTTAAGTATCTAGCCTTGGGCTCTTTGTTAAAGCACCCAAGGCCAGATTCTGGTTTTATTTGACCGTAGGAGGTGTTTCAAAGCTATGGAATGGTGGAGGAGATGGGAGCGTCCACTCCAGGCCAGGTGTACCGATCTGAGAACCTTCCCAAGGCTGAGCTGGAGCTTTCTCGCCACCACGTATAGTTTGAATAATGATGTAGACAAAGAGTAGGTGAGATAGGCCGAAGATAAAGGCACCAATGCTCGATATCTGGTTAAACTCAATAAACTGCACGCTGTAATCAACGATACGGCGTGGCATACCCGCTAAGCCCGAAAAGTGTTGAGGGAAGAACGTCAGGTTAAAGCCGATGGTTGTCCACCAGAAAAAGATTTTACCCAGCGTTTCGTTATACATATGGCCAGTCCACTTTGGCAGCCAATAGAATACACCTGCGTAGAGCCCGAATAGTGCGCCGGGTATTAATGCGTAGTGAAAATGTGCGACCACAAAGTAGGTGTCATGGTATTGCAAA
>NZ_LWGG01000151.1:0-889 GCF_001635365.1 Oleiphilus sp. HI0128
ACCAGTGCACAATGAATTTGAGTAAACTTCCAAACTTGCGGTTAGACTGTAACCATTAAATATATAAGACTCGAGATTATAATCGCCATATTCTTCATCGTAATAGCAGGAAGCAGACCAAAGACCATTTATTCCGAGCGGGTCTGGCGTATCATTACCCCCACTACTGCAGGCGGCTAAAAATATTACTGCCAAACATACGATAGAACTTCCAATTTTCATTACTACTCCCTAAATATAACGCTTTTATAAACGGCGCGCGTGTCTTTGCGCGTCCAGTGTAGCCCACGTTCCTTCGTGGGCGGAACGAGGTTTGATAAACTTGTTAAGTGATTTAATGCAGTGCATTTAATTTAACTACACTATCATCGAAGGTGCTTACCGGAATTAAGAAAGCCAGGCCCGTACTAGTTTGTTTATAGCGAACGTAAACTTCGCCAGCTTTGTAAGAATATAGCTGTAATGATCTTGCCTCATAGACTGTTACACCACCATTATTTTGAGTTTCATTTTTGATATCGATGGCAAGAATACCCTTTGAGCAAGACCAGTCAGGACGTAGTATTTGTGATGAATTAACTACAGATTCATTTTTGTACCCAGTGAACAATAGTTCATTAGCGGATGCATTTATTTCAAATTGATCGTATTGACGAAGTTGCCAAAAACCAAGGCTATTGTAATGTGAATAGTTTTCGAAGTTTAAGGTGTATTTACCAGACAAAGAGGTACAGCTTTGGTTTCCGATAACCAAGCTTTCGTTTGCTTTATATTGTTGAAAACCACAACCTGCTAGTAGTCCAATTATTATCGTTAGAATTATATTTTTCATATGGTCACTTAGACATAATGACTCCCCACGTCCCAAAAGAGTGCTGACCTCCTATCG
>NZ_LWGG01000152.1:0-1454 GCF_001635365.1 Oleiphilus sp. HI0128
CTGGCGCTGACCTTCTTGAGAATTTAAAGACAAGCATGGCGATAAGCTTTGTTGCTCAAGTGTCTTCTCGAAAAAATAGTCATAACGACAGCGCTGCCTATATTGCGTAGGTAAACTATTACACTGATCCACACTTTCGTTTGTTAAGGCGCCTTTCCTGACTTTAAGATAATCAAATGCCTCCATACAGCGCTGGCGATAGCTCGCTGCATCCTCCAGATAATCACAGGCACTCGCACTAAATTGCTTCGATAATAGCTCAACAACGAAGCGTTCAAAGCAGTCATACTGACGAGACTCACCAAGAACATGGCAGGCACGGGCAGCTTTTCGCATCAGGGGGCGTGCCGAATATTCCGGTAAACCGTGAAGCTCTATTGCTTCCTTTTCAGCCGCATCATTAGTCATCGCTAGCTGAGATAGTTTTTCTGTTACCGATAGCAACTTAGCGCCCTGTGATTGCTCGGTATATGCGCTGACGGTCAGACCAGCCAGTAACGCTAAAACAGACACACTCAATAATAAGGCAAGGCTCAATTTCAGAGAGATATCTCGTGCAACCATCGTCGCGGGATAAATACTAAAAACGCCTAAAGCAAAAAAGGCTGCGCCAACATAGGCAATATCAACCCCCGCTGCCAACAAGCCAACTGAGATAACAACATCGAAGGCAATAGGAACCGGAAAAAAAGCAGCGCACAAGGCCACCACAATTAGTATTATTAAGGTCCACGACCCATTTAAGTTATCTAGTGAAACAAATTCTGCTACAAGCGCAGCAAGCCCCCCAGCTAAAAGCATAAGAGGCAGCGCCCCTTTTAAGATAAACCCTAAATGCCCCAAATATGCTTTGGTAAATTCAAAGACAAACTGAAGCCCCCTAGTTTGTTGCGTAATTGCACAGGCATTTAGCGGGAGATCAATACCACTACCTTTAAACTTACCACCCTCGCCATGAAAACGAGCACTTAAAAAGGGAATTACCAGTAAGACAAAAAATACGATCAAGATGTACNTAATGGCAACTAGCTCTATGGGCAGCAAGCTTAGTGACATCGCAACCACGATAAAATTAAAGCTTGGCGAACTACTCAGCATCGATAAAGCGGTGGGAGTAGGAAGGCCTCCCCGGTATAAACCAAAAGCAATGGGCGTAGAACAGTTGGCGCAAACACCCAAAGGAGTTCCGAGCAAGGCACCAATAAACGCTTGTTTATAAGGATTTCGCCCATCTGCGACTTTAGGCAAGTTTATTGAAAGGAAAGATATTAAAGTCAGTACAGCTGCAGCAAATAGAAAACCAAAGGTCATTCCTTGCCAGTTGGTATATGCCCAGTTAAGCGAGCTATAGAGAATACGCTCTGCATGCCCTTGCTCAGCACTAAGCGGGTAAATGACATCAAAGGCGAGAGAACTAAGATGGTTGCGCTGGCCCATCTGAGCTTTTTCATCCA
>NZ_LWGG01000153.1:0-978 GCF_001635365.1 Oleiphilus sp. HI0128
TCTCCACGAGTACTCCGAGAAATGTTGTTTAAATTTCGGCGGCAGCATAACAGTTTTTTAGGTCAAAATTTAGGCTTGGGCAAAACCTTTTAGTGTCTGAAAAAAGCGATAAGGTTGATCGATAAGCGGTGTATGCCCGCTGTTTCGGAAAGTGAGAACATCGCAATTGGGGTGATGGTCGGCAATGCGGAGTTGGCCGGTACAGGGGTACATCGTTGATTTAAGCCCAACGACTAATGTCAGCGGGCTATTCAGCTTAGCGATAACGTCGAGCATGTCGTAGTCTTGTTCTATGTAGGCTTTCAGACAGGTGATGTAAACGGGCCAGTTATCGACAGGCATTATTTTGCGGGCCAAAAACTCATTTGAGCATACTCTCCTGGCAATCGCTTTGTGGGATGAGCGAGACAGCGCATCAGAGAAGAAGCTTGCTAAATTATCCCATAACTCTTTTCTTAGTGTTTTGGGGAGGGTGTCGTAGGCTGCCTGAGCCTCAATATAAGGGTCTAGCTTGCCTATTAGGTCTGTCGCTTCGGAGAGTCTTTCTTGGTTTTCTGCGCCAAAAAGCCCCCATTTCCACTCACTATCATTAAGGCATTTGGGACTTTGGTCGATATGTAGATAACGTTCAACCTGATTGTCGCTATATTTTTCCTGGTACTTAAGTGCAACAAAGGCGCCCATTGATATACCAGCTAATTTAAAACTCTCCAGCTCTAAGGAAGTGATTATTTGCTGTAGATCGTCTGCGTAATTGGACATGACGCAATCCCGGTCATGGTTGATGTGATGGGAAAGGCCAAAACCTCGCAAATCGGGAATGATAAAACGCTGCTTTCTTGCTAAGGGCAGGGCAAAAGGTAGCCAATGCAGAGACTGCATACCAAAGCCATGGAGTAGAATGATCGGAGCTGTGTTAGCGTTTTTGGGGCCAAGGTCGCGCACATAAATTCGCTGACCGTCAGCAGTATTGATATA
>NZ_LWGG01000154.1:0-1082 GCF_001635365.1 Oleiphilus sp. HI0128
TATCTAGCGTTTTATACCGTAATATTGTTAGGCAGGCGTATGACTATAGCTGTGGATCTGCAGCATTAACGACTGTATTGCAGCATTATCTTGGGCGCAACTTTCAAGAACGCCAGGTGATGGAAGGTTTGCTTCACTACGGTGAAAATGAGCGAATCGTTGAGCGTCGAGGCTTTTCAATGCTGGATATGAAGCGTTTGGTAACCGCGCTGGGCTTTCCGGCTGGGGGCTTCAAGGCTGAGTTAAAGGATTTGATTGAGCTGGATCATCCAGCTATCGTGCCAATACATTACGCAGGCTTTAAGCATTTCGTGGTTGTTAAGACAATCAAGGATGGGCGTGTTTTTATTGCTGACCCTTCCAAAGGAAATATAACCTTTACTCTCGAACGCTTTAAAGAAAAGTGGGATCAAAATGTATTGTTCGTTATCTTTCCAGGGAATACAAAACCAATTGATGGGCTTGAGTTAAGAGAAGAAGACTTACGCTTTATTGATGATCAGACATTGTCTTTGCAGGCTTTTGATTATACTCCGGACTACAAAGATAATTTGCGGTATTTATTGAATAACGAGATAGAGCGCCGTAAAAACCAGACAGATGAGTTTGGGAATACTACTTTCGATAATGGTACGAAGTTTTTACATTATCGTCGAAACTAGTTTTTGAATAAGTATATGTCGTGTAAGAAATGTGAGCAGCATTGCTCGTATTAGGAAAGTGGTTAGTTGTTACTGCGTGTAAGAGTCACTGACACAAACTATAAAGATAGAAGGAATAGGTAATGAACTCTTGGGTCATTAGATGCGTGCTACTGGCATCAACCGTGCTGTTTGTTTCGGATATTAGTGCTGAAGAAAGTAATGTTGATAAGGCGCGAGATGCCTTAGCCAGACAGTCAGATGATGAGGACTCTACCAAGCAATTGGAAGAGGTTTTCCAGGCGGCTGAGAAAAACTATTCCTTGCTCAAAGCGGGTGGAAAGTCTTTAAGCTATTCTCTGGATTACTCTTATATCTCTGATTCGAGAATTGCCTTGGATGTTCAGAATGGCGTGGTTAGAAATCTGGACGTAAACCCCT
>NZ_LWGG01000155.1:0-975 GCF_001635365.1 Oleiphilus sp. HI0128
AACGATGCCTGCACAAGTTTGGAAACACGTTTTGACCTAGCGATTAAAGCTTACGAACATACAGCTGCCTACGACGGCGCGATTGCCAACTACTTTGGCCGATTGGTTCCAGGTGAATAAGAGGTCATCAATTTCTTCGTCTGTTGGCTGGCGCTTGGAGACAACAGTCAAATCTTCCTTACTGATCATGCCTAAGTCACGATCTTGCACCAGTAAGCCGCCATTGACGCGCTTATAATCGAAAGATGCTGCGCTGTCAGAAAATGCACCGCACTCTAGGAGGCGGACATTTTTCTTAGCGGCTACGGCTTCTTTCGCTTCGGCGCTAACGCTCGGAGCAATAATAACTTCAACAAACTGTCGGTCGACGATAGTTGTCGCGGTTTCCGCATCAAGCTCACGGTTAAAGGCGATGATACCGCCAAAAGCAGATTCAGGGTCCGTTGCATAAGCTTTTTCATAAGCCTCTAGAATAGAGCCGGCTTCTGATACGCCACAAGGGTTTGCGTGCTTGACGATGACACATGCAGGTTCGTCAAATAGCTTTACGGTCTCAAGTGCTGCATCGGTGTCGGCGATATTGTTGAACGAAAGCTCTTTTCCTTGAAGCTGTTTAGCGCCAGAGATTGAATCGGCTGGAGCATTCTTTTCAACATAAAACGCGCTGTTCTGGTGAGGGTTTTCACCATAGCGAAGTTCTTGAGTTTTGTTCATTTGAACGTTAAATGTTCTTGGGAACTCTTTGCTGCCACCTGGAACCAATCGGCCAAAGTAGTTGGCAATCGCGCCGTCGTAGGCAGCTGTATGTTCGTAAGCTTTAATCGCTAGGTCAAAACGTGTTTCCAAACTTGTGCAGGCATCGTTCTCACGCATTTGATCAAGAATGTTCTGGTAGTCGCTCGCATTAACAACGATATTTACGTGTGCATGGTTTTTAGCAGCAGCACGTACCATCGTTGGTCCGCCGATATCAAT
>NZ_LWGG01000156.1:0-8632 GCF_001635365.1 Oleiphilus sp. HI0128
TCGTGCTTATTCAGTACAAACTTAAAGAAGGCGTATAAGCAGAAAAAACTCGTAGAAAAGCATAAACTATCCTTATATTTCAAATAGATAGCTTCAAAAAACTAATTTAGTTATTGCCTCGGATAAGACTTGAGAATTCCAGCATAACTCCTCAACCAAGGCTGTTGAGAAGTAATAATTTTAGGTGCCACCTTGAGCGCAGCATTGGCGGAAGCCTTATCAGGATAAACACCATAAAAAACAACAAACCAGGGTTTACCGCGATGCAGCGTTTCAAGATAGTATATCGGCTGAGCACTTTTACTTACGCGCTTTGCGAAGTCTATCGCTGTTTTCTCGTTATAGCTACCTAAAATTTGAGCTGAATAACCACTTGAGTTTTGGGATGCAACCCATGCTTTCCCCTTAAAGAACGGCTTAAGTATTTCACGGCTGCTCTCTGCGGCAGGAATAATTTTTTCCTGTACATTTTTAGCGATTTTCTCTATCTGCAAAGTATCGCTAACTAGTTGATCCGATTCTGGAACGCTAACTTCTTTATCTGCTAGAGTGCCATCTTGTACCTTGTCGGGCTCAACAAGCTCTTTAACACCAGCGCTCTCTGGAATTGATCGAGACGCCGACATTTCAGGCTTATTGAGCGAACCTTTTTTAATCTCGCCACTACCCTGACGACCTTTATCCAAACTATCTATATTGCTTTCTGAAGCTTTAGCCAAACTCTCTGACAGGGCCTGATCAAGCATTCTTAACCTTGCTTCTCTCTGTTGCTCTACGAGAGACACTTTATTTTCATCAGAGTTATTCTCTTGCTCCGGCTGCTCGTGCGCGACTGCTTCGCTATCTCCTTCAGTAAACAAGCCATATTGATAAGACACGAGTAAAAATGAGAAGCAAAGCAGAACGGCAACACCCCAAAAAACCTGCTTCGGCACTCCTTTACGGCTCTTAACCGGTAGCTTTAATGCCCCCGGTTCTAACACGACACTACTGAACAAACGATTCACCCGACCAGGCAAACCTTTCCCCATATCAATTAAATGTTGCACCTGACTTTCTGACAGCTCTAACAAGCCGGTATAGCCAGCATACTCCAATCTCAACTGGAGATATTCCAGCATATCTGAAGCACCTAAAGGCTTAAGCTGCATTTGATGCAACCACTCGTCATCACCTTCTATGTGACTCAAACGAGCAAGCTGCAGCAAGCTTGGCAAACCCGAAAAAATTGCTACCACTCCGCTTTCTTTAGGCAACTGACTGAAATATGAAAAGTAAAATTGAAGCTCTTTTTTTGATAATAGGTCTGCGTTATCAAAAACCAGAACCTTTCTCACACCATCTTTCTTGAACTCATCTTCCAAATACTGCAATAAACGGGAAAATGATTGACGCGTAGTTTCACCAACTATCGAATCTAAACCAACAAGCTCGCCAAAGTCATGTATAACAGATTTCGACTTTTCCTTATTAGCAAGCTCCTGAGCATCTGTAACGTAGATACTCAGCTCGCCAGCTGAAGATTTTGCAAATTTATTAAGTAGAGTGGTTTTGCCAGCACCTTTTTCGCCAGTAAGCAAGAGAACCATATCGCCAAAGGTCGACATATGGCGCAGTGTTTCTAAATTATGCTGACGCTGCGCCCCCTCAAAAAATACTAGCATTCGCTCATCGAATGGGTTTTCTTTCAAGTTAAAGTGCGAAATGAGCTGCTCACTCAAAACATTATTATTTTTTGTCACACTCATATCAGACTTATCGACTCACCTACAAAATTAATCGAACCAAGTAATTGCTTCTAATTAAGCTTTGCCACCCAAAACATTTGCCAGAGAATCAGCGCCAAAGTCTGCTGTCACAACAGCTTCACCAATCGACTTCAAAAGCACAAGACGGAGCGTTCCATCCATTACCTTTTTGTCCACAGACATTAGTCGTTCATATTCTGAAGCCAACATGCCTTCCGGCCCTTCAATTGGCAAGTTAGCAGCAAGCAATATATTTGAAATTCGAGAAACATCTTCATCACTAATCCAGCCTTCCATTCTCGACAATTCTGCTGCCATAACTGTTCCCGCTGCAACCGCCTCACCATGAAGCCAAGAGCCATAACCTTCATAAGTCTCAATCGCATGGCCAAATGTGTGCCCTAGATTTAATATTGCTCTAAGCCCACCCTCTTTCTCATCTAGTTCAACAACTTCCGCTTTACAAGAACAAGATTCTTTAATCGCGTAGGTTAAAGCATCAGAGTCCAAGGACCTTAAGGCCTCAACATTAGCCTCCAACCAGTCAAAGAACTCTGGCTTACGGATCAAACCATATTTGATCACCTCCGCCAGGCCCGCTGAAACTTCCTTTGAAGCCAGAGTTTGCAAGGTCAAAATATCAATGATAACGGCTTTAGGCTGGTAAAAAGCACCTATCATGTTTTTACCTAAAGGATGGTTGATTGCAGTTTTTCCACCTACAGATGAATCTACTTGCGAAAGAAGCGTCGTGGGCACCTGAATAAAATCTACGCCACGCTGATAAGCTGATGCAGCAAAACCTGCCATATCTCCAATTACACCACCCCCCAGCGCAACGATAGTCGTCTTCCTGGAATGAGCCTTCTCTAGTAGCGCATCAAAAATCAGGTTTAAGGTTTGCCAATTCTTATATTGCTCTCCGTCAGGCAAGACCACGCTATCAACCTCATAGCCAGACAATGCCTGTCTAACTTGCTGCTCATACAAAGGCCCGACTGTCTCATTTGTCACCAGCATTACTTTTTTTCCGGCAATGTAGGGCTGATAGAGAGATGGATTACTCAATAAGCCTTCGCCAATAAAAATTGGGTAATCACGCTCACCCAAATCTACTTTTAACTCAATCATTTATTCACTCTTTTTCTATCGCGCTGATTATATCTTTAACAATACCTTTCATAGACTTTTTGTCTGTATCAATTACATAGTCAGCAACTTCTCGATAAATTGGATCTCTGGTCGCATACAAATCACTCAAGACCTGACGAGCATCTTTGTCTCCCTGCAACAAAGGTCGATTCTTATCTTTGTGAGTTCTTTTGTACTGCTGCTCGACTGAGGTATTCAAATACACTACAAAAGCAGTGTTGTTCACACACTCTCTGTTCTCGGGGCGCATCATCGCACCACCACCTGTTGCCAAGACGACGTTTTTAAGTGCTGACAAATCTTTTATTGCCTGGCTCTCTCTATCCCGGAAGCCTGCTTCGCCCTCGACATCAAAAATCCACGGAATGTTTGCCCCGGTTCGCCGCTCTATCTCTTTATCGGAATCATAAAAGTCAAAGTTCAGCTCTTTGGCTAAAATTTTTCCTATGGTTGTTTTTCCTGCCCCCATTGGGCCCACAAAAACAATCAACGGTTTAGCTATACTCATATTTCGATCTTATGCCGGCCAATCAATATGTCAGTAAAGATTAACCTGTTTATTTTAAAAAGAAAAAAGGCCGCAATCTGCAGCCTTTTACCTAAGCTCAATAAGACATATTGTCCTATATTTGCTGGTCAATCACACCATTTTTTAATAGCTTAGGCGTGATAAAGATAAGTAATTCAGCACGCTCATCTATCTCTTCAGTCTTGGTAAATAAAGCACCTAAGTATGGGATGTCACCTAAGAAAGGCGTTTTAGTAACAGTTGTAGATCGTTCAGACTGAAAAATACCACCCAAGACAACCGTTTCACCATTACCAACAAGTACTTGAGTTAGTACCTCATTTGTTTCAATACTTGGAATACCTGCGGTCACTTCGCCACGGTTATCCTGATTGATCTTAAGATCCATAATGACCTGATCGTCTGGCGTAATTTGAGGCGTCACTTCTAAAGATAGCACGGCCTCTTTAAAGGAAACTGAGGTTGCACCAGAAGACGAAGCTTCCTGATAAGGAATTTCCTCACCCGATTTAATTGTCGCGGTTTGACGATCAGCCGTTACAATTTTCGGCTGGGCAACGATCTCACCCTTTCCATCAGATTCGAAAGCAGATAATTCCATATCAATTAGATAGTTATCACCACCAAAACCAATCGCTAAGGAAGAGCTGTTCGATCTGGTTACACCTAAATCAACAGCCAAAGCACCTGGAAATGAAATACTGTTACTATTTCCGTTCGCTATATCTGTCAGTTCACTAAGCGTCCCAGACGATCCACCTATACGGAACAAGTTATCTCCGCTACGATCTAAACCGCCACCGCCCCACTGAATACCCATTTCTTCAGCTATATTCGAACGAGCTCTTACAATTCTAGCCTCAATCAATACCTGACGAACCGGAATATCCCAGGTAGATATCAATTTACGAATCTGCTCCTGCTTCTCTGATGTCTCTCTCACACTTATAGTATTCGTTCGTTCATCAGATGAAATAAAGCCTCGCTCTGAAATCAGCTCACTGTCCTGGCGCAATAGCTCCACAATATCTGCCGCTTTTGCATAGTTAATCTGAACGATCTCCAAACGTACCGGCGCTAATGCTGCAACCTGTCGGTTAGCTTCCAATTCAAGCTTTTCACGCGCCGCTATTTCTTCGGCTGGAGCGACAAGCAGTACATTACCCACCGTTCGCTTATCTAATCCTTTTGTTTTTAGAATCAGCTCTAGAGCCTGATCCCAAGGTACATTCTGTAAACGAAGGGTAATACTTCCACCCACGGTATCACTTGCAACCAAGTTAAGGCTGGTAAAGTCAGCAATTAACTGAAGAACAGCTCGCACTTCAATATTCTGGAAGTTCAAAGATAGCTTTTCACCAGTAAACGGAAACTTATCCTTTTTACGCTGATCGACTTCTTCTTCTGTTAGCGCTTCAACACTCACGGTAAATTTATTATCAGCCTGGTAAGCCAGGTAATCATAATGACCAGAAGCTTTAATTCTAATTAAGGCATCACCATCAACGATATCTGAATCAATACGACGAACAGGTGTTGCAAAGTCGACAACATCTAGACGCTGTCGAAGCCCCATAGGTAAGTCAACCTTTGGCATGCGTAACTGAATATGGCCACCCACTTCTGACATATCAATATCTACGTCAGGCGAAGCAAAGCTAACGACTATCTGGCCATCGCCCTTTTCACCACGCTGAAAGTCAATATTGGTTATGCCATTTCTATCCGCAGCAACTTTCCTAGAAAACGTATTCGCTGCTGGCATTGCTTCTGGCGATGACGCGACAGCTTGGTATGCTTCACCAGCACCCTCTGAGCCCACCAATACAAACAGCGTATTTCCACTCGTTCGCGTGCTATAGGGCACTAAGTCAACTAAATCAAGAATTACACGGGTTCGGTCCTTGGTGCCGATTACAGTCATGCGTTTCGCATTTCCCATACCAAGATTATGGTATTTCTCTGCCAGCTTACTGCTAGCGCCCGGTAAATCGAGCGCTATTCTTGCTGGTTTTTCAATCGTATAGCCATTCACTTCCGGCGGCGTTTCATCAAAAATCAAGGAAATTTCAACTCGATCTCCAGGCAGAGAAGCGAAGCTAACATCGTTAAGGTTAGCGGCATTTGCATTCATTACTGCAAAGAAGCAAACTCCAATCAGGGTTATTAATTTACGCGTCTGAAGGACCATTTCTGTAAACCTTAATATTCTACTTACTTTTGACTTAAACATGTTTGCTCTATTTGATATATCATTCATTATTCCCAAGCCCCCTTAATTACTGATCGTCCAGCGAGATGGTTCGCGGCCTTTCAAGCCAGCCGCCATATCCGTTGGGAACAATTTCAATCAAATCAATCTGACCAACTCTTACATCTACAATTCGGCCATGGTTTTTACCCATATACTGCCCAACCTTGGCCATATGTACGCTCTGCAACTCATCAGCAATCAGCGCCCACAAAATATCTTGTTCATTTCGCTGAAGCGTACCAACCATTTTTAACTGCCCTAGAGAGTATGACTCCAGAACCTCAGGAACTCGATCAAAATCCGGCTTAACGTTACTTTGATCTTTTTGTATCTCTACCACGCTTACCACAACATCTTCAGGCGGCAAAAAAGGTGAACGTCTATTCGCAGCACTGTATGTAAATGCTCTATATACTTGTACTTCAGGCAAAGCCTCTATTTTTCCACGCGGCTTGGCATCAGCCTCTGCCATAAAGCGATCTAAATCACCAAAGCCACTACTCGTACCACAACCACTCAATAGAACACTTGATACGAGCACGAGAGACAAGAAAATTTTATTCATTATCTTCTCCTCCCTTTCTTCTTCTTAGATTGCCTACTTTTTTCTCTGTCTGCCTCAGTACCATAACGATATGTCTTCGCTTGCACAGTCATTTGCAGCTTATGACTGCTGCGCCCCTGACTATTTCCTTTAGACTTACTCTGCGTCTTGGAAATATTCATATCATGCAAAGTCACGATTCGTGGCAAGCTTGCAACACCACTCACAAAAGATGCGATGTCGTGATAAGTACCCGCAACCACGATTTCCATTGGTAATTCAACATAGAACTCTTTGGAAACCTCTGGCTTCAACTGAATGGATTCAATTTCCAAACCGCTTCCTAGCCCGGTATTGGTAATATCTTCAAGTAGGCCCGGAACCTCTGTTTTTGCAGGCAACTGCTTAAGAAGTACACCGAAAGACTTTTTCATATCTTCCATCTGTAAGCGAAAAGCCTCAAGATTTGCTACTTTATAAGCTCTACTTTCATACTGCTGCTTCAAGCTTGCTTCTTCTGCAGCGACTCTATCAAATTCGGTATATTGATCCTGAATCAGAAAGAAATAACCGCCTATAAGCAGCGCTAAAAAGACAACAACTAATACAATTGCTTTAACAGGTGTAGGCCATGAGCCTGCATTATTAAAGTCTATATCATTGGGATCAAAGCCTTTCAGGCTTTCCATAGATTCAGAAAAACCCACTATTTAGTCCCCTTTTCACTTGATTCCTGATCTTCAGCTAACTCAGGGGTCACCTGCTTAACACTAAGATCAAAACTATTTAGAGTCCCGTCATCACCTTTAATCGCACTCACGTCTTTCAGATTAGGGTTAGAAAACCAGACTGATGTTTCAAAGTTTCGCATCAAACCTGAAATACGGTTATTAGATTCAGCCAAACCCGTAATCTCTATGAGATCCTCTTTTCGCTCAAGGCTTTCATAATAAAGGCCATCTGGAAGTGTTCTCACCAACTCATCCATCACACGAACGATAACCGGGCGTGTTCCCTGTAAGTCCTGAATGACCTTCATTCTATCCAAAAGCTCTTTCTTTTCTTTTTTCAGCTCTTTGATCTCTTTAATTTTCTTATCCAGCTCAGCCATTGAAGAGCTTAAATAATTATTTCGAGACTTTTGAGTTTCAATTTCGGAGCTAACATAGTCTTGCCACAAAAACACGAGCACGACAGCAACAACAAGGACAGCGATCAACGATGTAATAAAATTCCGCTGCTTCTCGGCCCGGAGTTCTTCTCGCCACGGCCTAAGGTTAATAGAAGGCATTAATCAAAACTCCTCATAGCCAAACCACAAGCAATCATCAGTGATGGTGCATCATTGCTTAACGCAGACGCATTCACCTTTGAGCTTAAGGTCATATCAACGAAAGGGTTAGCCACAATAGTCTTGATCCCTGTTTTCTCTTCAACCAGCTCTACAAGTCCGTTTATTGACGCGACACCGCCAGCAAGCACGACATAATCGACTTCATTATATTGGCTTGAGGAAAAGAAGAACTGTAATGAACGGGCGACTTGTTGAACGACTGCCTCTTTGAAAGGAGCTAAGACTTCACGCTCGTAGTCATCTGGCAAGCCACCTTGCTTTTTAGCTAGCCCGGCCTCTTCAAAAGATAAGCCATAACGTCGCTGAATTTCTTCTGTCAGTTGACGACCACCAAATAACTGCTCTCTTGTATAGATCGTTTTGCCATCGGCAAGTACGCTCAATGTCGTCATCGTTGAGCCAACATCGACAATTGCGACTGTCTGCTCTTCACCTTCAACGCCAATTTGCGAACCGACAAGTTCAAAGGATCGTTCAATTGCGTAAGCTTCGATATCGATAACTTTCGATGTTAAGCCACCAATTTCCAGGGCTTCTTCCCGAAGTTCAACATTCTCTTTTCGACAAGCAGCTAATAATATATCAACCTGGTCAGCGCCCGACTCTGACTCGCCAAGCACTTCAAAGTCGATAGCCACTTCATCAAGAGGATAAGGTATATATTGATCAGCCTCGACAACGATCATATTTTCCAGCTCAGACTCGTTAAGCCCACCCGCCATTTGTATGGTTTTGGTGATAACAGCTGAACCCGCAACGGCAGCAGAAGCTAATCGACTATTAGCACGCGAGCGAGTCACCACCTTTCCGATGACTTCACCAACCAACTCCGAGTCATTAATATTCTTCTCTACTACGCAGTTACTAGGTAGCGGTTCCACGGCGTAACTCTCTACGCGGAACTTTTCACCATTCTTTGACAACTCCAATAATTTTACTGAAGAAGAACTGATATCGATTCCTAACAAGGAATCTTTTTTCTTTCCAAACAATCCAAACACGCGAAAACCCATTAAATTAATGGCAGCTACTTTGATTGAGATGTACTTAT
>NZ_LWGG01000157.1:0-921 GCF_001635365.1 Oleiphilus sp. HI0128
ACAACATTTGTCTTGGTCAAATCAAGGTGGAAAATTTCAACCACACTAACCAGAGGAAAAGCAAAGGACTGATTTCCAAGCTTAACCATCAAGGTAGGCATGATCGCCAAAGTTAAGGGTACTTTAATTGAAAGTCGCGAGCCTTTACCTAACTCAGAATCAATATTTACCGTACCGTTTAACTGGGTAATTTTTGTCTTAACAACATCCATTCCCACACCACGGCCGGAAATATCGGATATTTCCTGCTTAGTCGAAAAGCCAGGTGCAAAAATAAGGTTATAACATTCGCTATCGCTTAAGCGATCAGCAGCGTCTTGGTCGTAAATGCCTTTTTCAACAGCTTTTTGACGTAGAACCTCAGCATCCATACCTGCGCCATCATCTTCAATGGCTAGCATGATATGATCACCTTCCTGCTGTGCTGACAGAACCACCTGCCCTATACGTTCCTTACCTTTCGTCACACGGTCATCAGGCATTTCAATGCCGTGGTCTACAGCGTTTCGTACAAGGTGAACCAAGGGGTCAGATAGCGCTTCAACAAGGTTCTTATCAAGGTCAGTATCTTCACCAACCAGAACCAGGTTAACCTCTTTCTTAAGGTTCCGAGCCAAATCTCGCACAACCCTGGGAAAACGTCCAAAGACCTTCTTAATCGGCTGCATTCGAGTTTGCATAACCGCTGACTGAAGATCACCTGTCACGACATCTAAGTTGGACACAGCCTTCTGCATGGACTCGTCACTGCTTGCATCGCCAAGACGTTTTAGTCGGTTACGCACAAGCACCAATTCACCCACCATATTCATGATATCGTCTAGGCGCTTTGTATCAACACGAACTGTTGTTTCTGTCGCTATGGTTTCATTCTTCTTCGATGCCGCTTTAGCAGCTGGTTTTGCGAAACCTGCTGATGCT
>NZ_LWGG01000158.1:0-894 GCF_001635365.1 Oleiphilus sp. HI0128
AGCTATAGTTTCTAACAACTTCCTGACCATAAAAGCAGCTTACATACAACTGCCATAGGATCTTTATGTTTAGAATTTTAGTGCTGATCGTATTTTTAATTTCATGCCTGGTGGCGTTTATAAAGGCTGATAAATGGCCACGATGGAAACAACTTACAGTTATTTTCATCCCGACGATTATGCTATTCTGCTTTGCTTTAGTGCTTGAAACTTTAAACTGACCCTTTGGTTTTTCATTAAATATAATACGCTTATAAAGGTAGAAAGTGAGCCTGTTTTTATACTGCAGCGAGAAAGGCTTAACGTGGTTGCGAGAAGGGAAGCTACCTTTCTTAGAAGCCTCATCATTGATGGACCCATTCGTTAGCAATGAAGCCCTTAATCATCAGCCTGATGGGTCAATCGCTGTTTCAGATGAAGAGTTCAGAGTTGAATTGAAAGCTCAATTCGCGGCGCTACCAGAGTCTTTATCAAGCCTGATGAGCTTTGAGTATTTTGAAGAACAATCCCAAAGCAAACGAGCCAGTATTGAAGCACAAATAAGACAACGTTCTGTACCGCAAGTGAGTACAGTGTCGGCTAAACAACAGAAAAATCTAACACTGCTATGCTTATCTGAAAGAGCAGATAACTCGCTACTCTGGCAGTATCAAGCGGCTAATCACCGAGGTATGGTCATCGAACTAGACCAAACTCATGAGTTTTTTACCGCCCCTCAATACCGAGATGCCCCTCAAATGTTTCAGCCAGTGAAGTATAGTGCAGAGCGTCCGTTAAAGCTGAAAGACTCACATCCTTTCATTTCACTATTTCACCGTAGTGAACACTTTTCTCATGAGCAAGAGTGGCGCTTATTACGGCCGGCATCAGTGAGTGACAAGCTCATAAACGTCG
>NZ_LWGG01000159.1:0-854 GCF_001635365.1 Oleiphilus sp. HI0128
TTAAGATAGGTTGATTATGAGAATTAGAAAAAAAGCCGCGCTAACTGTTTTGGGTCTGCTGATATGTGTTGTCAGTGTAAGCTTCTTGTATGTAAAGCGCCTTGCTAAAGGTGACCTGCCAAAGTGGGACCCTGAAGGCTATTTAACAGTCGATGCCAATGGCATGAAATTCTCGGTAAATGTTCGTGGCGATAAGGTAAATACGCCGGTTATATTACTTCATGGCTTTCCTGAGTCTGCGGTTATGTGGGATAAGCTTATGGATGAGCTTGCGACCAAAGATTACTACGCTATTGCCCCCAACCAGCGTGGCTATAGTTCAGACGCTAGACCTGGCGAGCTTAAGTCGTATGAATTAGATTACCTGGTTTCTGATGTGTTACAGATTGCTGATAATCTAGGGATAAAGAAATTTCACTTAGTGGGCCATGATTGGGGTGCTGGTGTGGGTTGGAAGCTCGCGGCTGACTATCCCGATCGTGTGATCAGTTATGTGGCTATTTCAGTGCCTCATATTGATTCTTTCGGAAAGGCCTACAGAGAAGATCCGGATCAATACGAATCAAGTGACTATATTCGCTTCTTTCAGAAAAAGACCATACCCGAATATGTCTTAGCTCAAAATGATTATGAAAAATTGCGAGCTGTTTGGACTAGTCATGAGGATGCAGAAACTGAACACTACTTAAATATCCTCAAACAAGAGCATGCACTAACGAGCGCTTTAAACTGGTATCGCGCAAACTTTCCAGCATTTGATGTCGGTTTAAACATTGGACAAGTTGATGTACCAACGACTTTTATATGGGGTAATCAGGATGTAGCGTTAAAGCGCTCGGGGGTTGTGGGTACGC
>NZ_LWGG01000160.1:0-873 GCF_001635365.1 Oleiphilus sp. HI0128
TCATTTGCAGAGGCACTGGCGTAGCACCTAGACGATCTTTTAACTGTTCGACTACCATTCGGAAGTCAGCACCTGTTCGGTCCATCTTATTAACAAAGACCATGCGCGGCACTTCATATTTATTAGCCTGCCGCCAGACCGTTTCAGTTTGCGGCTGCACACCTGACGAACCACACAAAACCACAACCGCACCATCAAGCACGCGGAGCGAGCGCTCTACTTCAATTGTAAAGTCAACGTGCCCAGGCGTATCGATAATATTCACGCGATGCTGATCAAACTGTTGCTGCATTCCCGACCAGAAACACGTGGTCGCAGCAGAGGTTATCGTGATACCTCGCTCTTGCTCCTGCTCCATCCAATCCATTGTCGCCGCACCATCGTGCACTTCACCTATTTTATGCGACAAGCCTGTATAGAAAAGAACTCGCTCCGTTGTCGTTGTTTTACCAGCATCAACGTGCGCACAAATACCAATATTTCTATACCTGGAAATTGGAGTCTTACGTGCCAATTTTTTATCCTCTTAAACCCAAAAAGGCCCGCATAAAATGCAGGCCATATAACACTCGTATACCTTAGAAACGGTAGTGAGAGAAAGCCTTGTTTGCTTCGGCCATCTTGTGAACATCTTCACGTTTCTTAACCGCTGCACCCTTACCTTCGGCTGCATCGATAATCTCACCCGCTAGACGCAAAGCCATAGACTTTTCGCCACGCTTACGAGAGTAGTCCACCAACCAACGCATTGCTAGCGCTACCTGACGAGCCGGACGAACTTCAACTGGAACCTGATAAGTAGCACCACCAACACGGCGAGACTTAACCTCTACCATTGGCTGGATAGACTCTAGCGCTTTATCAAACAGCTCT
>NZ_LWGG01000161.1:0-974 GCF_001635365.1 Oleiphilus sp. HI0128
AATTTGCCAAACAATTTAATGACCTTCAGGAGTGGGAGCAAACGATGATTATTTCAAGTCTGCAACGCGTTGCCCAAATGATGGATGCACAGCATATTGATGCGTCTCCTGTCTTGGATGTCGGCGTGCTCGATAGGCAGGACATGGCTGGAAACTCGCCTGATGCCTATGAAGGAAAGTGATCACCTAAACGCATGTTTGGCTATGTCATGCCCTGCATTGTAATCTGTAGCGTCTATGAACTTACCGTCCAGCTACTTCGCCGACTTAACGGGAACGATTACCTACAATCATACCCGGTGCATATTTCTCAAGCCAATAACGAATTCGTCGAACCAAATTTTTCTGTGGCCCTTCAGATAAATTAAACGCATAGTCCACTTGCATATAGTTAATTGCGCCAGCCACGTTTGCCGATGCCAAGCGCGCTTTGACAGAACTTTCATCTTCCACCGAATTAACCATCTCCAAGACGGGTGGCTGGAAGTTTTGCCCTAAATGCTCTGCCAGATCGACTTGTAAAGGTTCATCAAACTCAGGGTCAACCAGTACCAGAGCAAAGCCTTTATTACTAAATGTCCCCTGCTTTTGCTTGAGATACTCAAAGGCAATGTTGGCTGAAGCGCGATAGGCTAACAAAACAATATTCTGATAGCCTTGCTGCTGTAAGTACGAAATACCAGCGTTCACGTGCGCAAGCGCTTTGTCTTGGTAGGGAATTGCTTTTAGCTGCTTTTCTTTATCGGCAAGGTCTATATCAACAGGTTTATCTGGATCAGAACTGTCTTCGGTAACTGCATCGTCTTTGTCTGCCGCTTGCTCACTTTTTTCCGCCTCACCATCTGACTTATCTTTTCCACTATCCTCGTTTTTGGCTGTCTTGTTGTTTAATGCTTCTGCCAAAGCAGGGCTTAGTTCAAGCTCATCAAATTTCTTTACTGGTAAAGCTCGCTCTGGGACTTTGTCTATGGAAG
>NZ_LWGG01000162.1:0-1381 GCF_001635365.1 Oleiphilus sp. HI0128
CTTCAGCAACGACTTTGACGCCTACTTCCATTGACGTGCGTCCGACGTAGTTTACAGAAGATAAAAAGGTGACGAGTTCGCCAATTTTAATCGGTTGGCGAAAGTTAACTTGGTCTACAGAAAGGGTGACGGCGTAATGGCCGCTATAGCGTGATGCGCAGGTATAAGCGACCCGGTCTAGTAGCTTTAATAGTGCGCCGCCGTGTACGTTACCTGAAAAGTTAGCCATTTCAGGTGTCATTAGCATAGTGAATATTACTGGCTCATTAGTGCCATATTGAATGTCAGACATAAGTTTGCTCCTCTAATGGTGCTATTGTAGACCTAAAGAGAAGCACTGATAATAAAAAAGGCCCCTTAAAAGGAGCCTTTTTATAATCTGCTAAGCTATTAGCCTATTCAGGAGTTGCACACTCACTTGCAGATGGGTTTTCAGCACAACGGATTTTCCAAAGCAGCTTGAGCGCTTTAGGGTCCATTTTACCTTCAGCTTTAAGTGCTAGACGAATGTCACGGCTAAACTTAACTAGCTCTTTTTTAGTCTCTTCGTTAGTTTTGATCCAGTACTTAGCTGGTATTTCTTTTTCGGCATCAGCAACTAGTTTATTGATAGCTTTCAAGCGGCCAACAACGTATTTACGCATTTTGTTACCAAAGTCTGCTGGGAAGTTGTCTTTCTTGGTGATTGTTTGAAGCATGCCGTAATATAGACGGTAGTCAAGAATGCCACCTTTGTCGCCAAGGCCGTGGTATAGCTCAAAAGTGTTGTAAGCTAGTGCTGGCATGAAAAGGATATCAATGTTGCCGTTGTTGAACTGGCCAGAGAACGTTGCCAAAGAAGTGCCTACAGGTGATGCGCCGGCCATGTTAGCAAGCTTGTGAGTCTGTGGGTCTTCATTAAGAACTGAAATCTTCTTGCCGCTGAAGTCTGCAACTGTATTGATGTTCTTATCGTTTACGAACGCGAACATAGAGCCAACAGGCCATGCAGCAACTGCTTCATATTGACCGTTTGTCATGATTTTGCCAGCCTTAGGGCTTGCAAGAGTAGCAAGAATTTTACCAAGACCAGAGTCGGAAGTGATACCGCCAATTGCATCAAGTGTCCCTGCGAAAGGAACAAATTGACGTGATAGGATTGCACTCAAGTGAGCGCCGTCACATACACCAGCTTTGAAGTCGTTAGCAGCAACTTTTTCATCGGTATAAGCGATAAACTCAAGATCTAAACCCCATGCGATAGCTTTTGGCTTTAAATCTGAATAGAAAGTCATTACTGGGCCGTTCTTCCCTACTGGATCCCATGTACAAATTGTTTTCTTTTCTAGCGCTGACGCTAGCGTACTAAAAAGAAAAATTACTGCGGTAAATAGTATTTTCT
>NZ_LWGG01000163.1:0-1167 GCF_001635365.1 Oleiphilus sp. HI0128
AAATCTTATCATGCAAATGCTCTACGAAAAGCCAAGCCAAGCTAGGCGCGCAGATATTCATAATGTACTAAATAGCAATAAGTTTAGACCATAAAGAAGGTCTCGACTGAAGAATGAGCCGAATTTAATGATCGATAGGTAATAAAGATAAATTGGAGCGGGAAACGAGATTCGAACTCGCGACCCCAACCTTGGCAAGGTTGTGCTCTACCAGCTGAGCTATTCCCGCTTAATCTGGTGTGATTTTTTACTTGATCATACAAGAGAGAAGTAATAACACCCCTCTTAAAACCCGATTATTTACAGAGAGTTACGCCCTCAGATCGAGTGAGGGCGTATTATAGGGAGAGCATTTTTGTCATGCAAGTCCTTTAATAATAAAAAGCGTGAAAAAGATAACACTTTTGAAATCTATCTCGAACCTTGCCCGATCACCCTACAAAATCATCAGCAGACGCTTAGATTAAGCGCCCTTATCCTTTTCTTCATCTGAGGGCAGGTCATCTGTGTCACCGATATCGAAGTCTTCCAAGTTGAACTCTTCGTCATCGTCGTCATCCAGCGGGTCGCTTAGATCCAATGCATCTTCAATTTCCTTTTCCAAGTCCTCTTCAGGCTCATCCGCAGCATCCTCAATCGCTTGAGCAATATCGGCAGCCAGGTCCTCGTCATCCCCGGAAATGTCCAGCGCATCGGCCTCTTCCGGCTCATCAAGCTCAAGCTCCTGAGCGACATCACTTAAGTCATCGGTAGATAGGTCCACGACCTCTTCAGGCTCAGGCTCAGGCTCTACTAAAGGTTCGTCATCCTCTTCAAGCTCAACAAGCGGCTCGTCATCCTCTTCCAACTCAACTAGCGGCTCATCATCCTCTTCCAACTCAACAAGCGGCTCATCCTCTGGCTCCTGAGAGGCAACTGGAACTTCTTCGGGTGGCTCTTCAACAAAGTCTAAGCCATCATCCGGTTCTGCTTCGGGTTCTTCTTCCACCTCAGCACTCGCTTCAGTTTCTACATCTTCTGCAATTTCTTCAACATCCTGATCGCTCAGGATTTCTGTTTCTTCAACTTCCTCTTCTTCCTCTTTCGCCTGACGCTTTTTAAGCAAATAGAAGGCTAAGCCACCCAAGAGCAAGCCCCCTAGAACACCGCGGCCGATAATAAACCAAA
>NZ_LWGG01000164.1:0-897 GCF_001635365.1 Oleiphilus sp. HI0128
AGTTTTAAACATAGTTAGGACCTTTCGATATGTATATTATTTTTATTTTGCGTCCTGCGGACAAAGTACAACAGACACTTTATCTGACCATTATCTGAGAAGAGAGGGCCGACCTGTTTTTACTTGATCATTATTTATCGGGAATGGTAAGAAGACCATGACAGTAGAGGACAGAGTATTGGCATTTTTGGCAATAAATATAGGGCAAGCACTTAGGCTTACCCTATAGACTTTTATGCCTGTTTAGTCAGAAAAATTGGCAGCAACGTAGTCTGCAAGACGGGAGCGTTCAACGCTTTGTAGTGTGATGTGAGCATAGTGTTCCCAGTTTCGCATGCGGTCCATTGCAAAGCTGAAGCCACTCGTTGAGGCCGATAGATAGGGTGTATCAATTTGCTTTAGGTTGCCAATCGCAATGACCTTAGTGCCTGGACCAGCTCGTGATATGAGACCGTGCATTTGTGCAGAGGTCAGGTTCTGGGCTTCATCAATAATGAAGATCTTGTCGGAGAAACTTCGGCCTCTCATAAAACCGGAGCTTTTTATTTTTACGCGGCTTTTTAAGAATTCAACACTCGACTTCCTTTCGAAATCGGTGCCGTTGGGGTTGGCGCTCAATGTTTCCAAAGCATCGGTGATCGCGCCCATCCAAGGGCCGATTTTATCTTCTTCTTCGCCGGGTAAGAAGCCGATATCTTCACCCATTGGAACCGTGGCCCGAGTGACAATGATTTCATCATAAAACTTATCTTCGTACACCTGGTGTAGTGCCGCAGCTAGGGTTAACAGAGTTTTACCTGTCCCGGCTTCTCCGGCGATGGTGACGAAATCAATTTCAGGATCAGTGAGTGCTGCCAAAGCAAAATTCTGTTCTTTGTTTTTAGCTTGAATTCCCCA
>NZ_LWGG01000165.1:0-763 GCF_001635365.1 Oleiphilus sp. HI0128
ATAGCACAAGAAGAACAAGCAAACTAAGCATATCCAGAATACTGCCCAGTTAACGGTGCGACCACCATAGCGGTCTGCAAACCAGCCTCCTAATGCTCGAACCATGCCAGAGGTGGCAACAAAGAAAAGCGTAAAGGCCATCGCTTGGCTATAGCTGAGTTTATAAGCGGAAGCATAATACTGTGGGAGCCAGAGGATTAGCGCTAAAAAGCTACCGAAGACAAAGTAGTAATATAGACCGAAGCGCCAAATCTGGATGGATTTAAGTGCTTGTAGGGTGCTAAGTTCGGCTTGAAGTTTTGTCGGGGTATAGGGGCGGGTAGGTGCTATTAGCCAGAACAGAAAAGCCATAATGAGTAAACCAACCCCATAGATAGGACCAATGCTGTCCCAACCCCAGTTCGCAACAATAATTGGGGCAAGTGCAAGGGTAATGGCTGAGCCGGTGTTACCTGCACCAAATATACCCATGGCAGTGCCTTGTCGGTTACTTTCAAACCAGTCGGTGATATAACGAATGCCGATGGTAAAAGATGTGCCACTAATACCGATCCACAAGCCAAGTAATAGGTAGCCTTCCAGAGTCTCGATGTGAGGCAGGATGAATAGTGGCGGTGTGCTAAGAAGCATTTGTAGGGTGAATAGGCTCTTGGGGTTGTAGCGCTCGCTAAGCCAGCCAGCAGGAATACGCCCTAGTGCACCGGTTAGAACCGGGGCCGAAAAGAATAATCCTAACTGTGTTGCGCTTAGGCTTAAGCTGTTT
>NZ_LWGG01000166.1:0-1054 GCF_001635365.1 Oleiphilus sp. HI0128
GACCACGAGATTTTCCCAACCTGAACGAATCTTCATTGCAGCGGTGTTAACCGCCTCGAGCCCCGATGCGCAAAAGCGATTAAGGACAACACCTGCAACATCATCATTCCATCCTGCAGCCAATGCTGCAGTTTTTGCGATATCAGCACCTTGGTCGCCAACAGCGGTAACGCAGCCCATGACGATATCGTCAACCTCAGCTGTATCGAAACCATTGCGCTGTTGAAGAGCGTTTAATAAATCTGAAAGAAGTGTTACCGGTTTTACTTCATGAAGAGCGCCGCTCGCTTTACCTCGGCCCCGAGGTGTGCGAATCGCGTCAAATATTAGGGCTTCATTTGTCATTGTACTTATCCTATAAAATTTGTTCGTCCATTGAATGGAAAACGCATTATTAGGATAGCTGGCTAAGCGAAGGTCTCAATGATATTTCATAGCAATAAAGTTGATCATTTATTGCAAGCTTAGAAAGGGTCTACAGAAAACGCCGACTTTATAGGGGCAATAGCGTATCTATTTCTGTAGGCAGGGGGCTCGCTCCCTCGCAATGAATCTGTATGGTGTCTGCCCGAAGCCAAACCGCCTGCGAGTCGAGGAAGGCTCTGCCTACATTGAGCATTATTAAGCTTTATGCGCCTGTTCTAGATATTCGTGACTTTGCATTTCTAACAAACGGCTTTCTGTACGTTCGAACTCAAAGCTAAGTTTGCCGCCCTGGTAAATTTCATGGATAGGCGCTTCAGCAGAGATAATCACCTTAACGCTGCGGTCATAAAATTCATCAACCATATTGATAAAGCGCCTCGCCTGATCATCTGTATCGATACTCATCTGAGGGACGTTACTCACGATCACTGCGTGAAATTCTCTTGCGATCTCAATGTAGTCATTCTGGCTTCTAGGTCCATCGCAAAGCTCGGAAAATGTAAACCAAACAACATCGTCAGCGTGCCGTAGCGCTTTAAGAGGGCGACCATTAATCTCAAGCTCTAGCTCGTGTGAACCTGCTTCAACAGCGAGCTGTTTAAAGTATTTATCCAAATTGATATCGGCT
>NZ_LWGG01000167.1:0-25278 GCF_001635365.1 Oleiphilus sp. HI0128
TAATTTCATCTAACATATATCTTTCCTTTATTCTTTATATAACTGGCTCGATCTTATTCGTCGGCAGCTGCCTCGATCAATGTACNCTCGGATTCACCCACTACAATACTGCGCAAAACCCCAGGCTTATTCATATCAAATACTCTAACAGGCATATTGTGATCACGGCACAAACAAATTGCCGTTAGATCCATTACACCTAACTTTTTATCCAAGACTTCATCATAACTCAAAGCATCATACTTCACGGCTGTCGGATCTTTCATCGGGTCAGCGTTGTAGACACCATCTACTTTTGTTGCCTTCAATACAACATCAGCATCAATCTCAATACCTCGTAGACATGCAGCAGAGTCAGTTGTAAAGAAAGGGTTACCCGTTCCTGCGCTGAATATTACAACATCACCATCTTTAAGATCTCTAACCGCTCTGCGCCGATCGTAATGCTCAACAACACCACTCATCGGGATAGCTGACATAACACGCGTTGATATATTGGATCGTTCTAATGCGTCACGCATCGCCAAGGCATTCATAACCGTAGCCAGCATACCCATATGATCACCAGTAACACGATCCATTCCAGCCTGGCTTAGGGCAGCACCTCTAAACAAGTTACCACCACCTATGACCATGCCAACCTGAACACCTATACCAATCAGCTGACCAATTTCTAAAGCCATGCGATCAAGTACTTTTGGATCGATCCCAAAGTCCTCATCGCCCATTAGAGCTTCACCACTAAGTTTTAGAAGAATTCGTTTATATTTTGGCTGGAGATTTACAGGCATGAATCACTCTCGGCATTTAAAGCGTAGTTAACAAATACAGGTTAAGAACCTGCTTAATATGCATATGACGTATCTTAATTTCGGGGGAGTCGCCCCCACTAAAAACAGTCTTTCCAGATGAGCAAGTACTCCCCAGACAACTTTAAGATAAAAACCAATTGCCAGATACAATAATGCCGCATAAGAAAAATGGTTATATCACCCTTCTTATACGGCACGGTTGGGAATTGTATCAGGATTGGTAAAAAGTGGAACTATCTTTTCAACATTTACCTGTTAACAAACCCATGTAAACAGACTAAATTAGCCTTTAAGCTGAGCCGCAACCTCTGCAGCGAAGTCAGCCTCTTCAACCTCAATACCTTCACCTACTTCGATACGGACAAAAGAAACAACTTCTGCACCGCCATCTTTAGCCAACTGGCCAACTGTAACTTCAGGATTCTTAACGAAAGGCTGCTCAACCAAGCTGTTTTCCTTAAGGAATTTCTTAATACGACCACCCATCATTTTCTCGACGATCGCATCTGGCTTACCTTCCATATCAGGCTGAGCCTTAATGATATCCTTCTCTTTATTCAACTCTTCTTCAGGCATATCTTCAGGGTTAAGAACACGAGGATTAACCGCTGTTGCATGCATAGCGATATCTCTTGCCAACTCAGGCGTACCACCTTTAAGCGCAACAATCGAAGCAATTCGATTGTTAGAGTGAACATAAGCACCCACAACTTCACCTTCAGACTTAACAGCACGACGAGGAGAAATGTTCTCACCAATTTTCTGAACCAAAGCTTCACGCTCTGAATCAAGAAGACCAGCAACATCAGTAGAACCTGCTTCAAATGCAGCGCCTGCTACGTTATTTGCAAACGCAAGGAAACCTTCGTTCTTAGCAGCAAAGTCAGTCTCAGAGTTAATTTCAACTAACATTGCAGAAGCGTTGTCAGCAGATACTTTAGCCACAACCACACCTTCAGCAGCTGTACGGCCAGCTTTCTTAGCTGCCTTCATACCACTTTTCTTACGCAACTCTTCAATTGCCTTTTCGATATCACCGTCTACTTCAGCAAGTGCTTTTTTACACTCAAGCATACCAAGACCTGTACGCTCACGAAGTTCTTTTACCATTGATGCGCTAATAGCGGCCATGTCAATTCCTCTTTACCGTTACAACCCAAGCGGCTGTAAAATTAAAAAATTTGCTTCCATTACCTGGGCCCAAAAGGCGCTAAAATGTTCGCAAGCGGAACACACCTTCAACCAAATAAGAACCGAAGCATTATTAATAACGAATGAAAACAAGGGCCGGAAAACCGACCCTTGAGCACTTTATAAGAAAACGCTTACAGAAAGATTACTCTGCTGCTTTTTCGCCTTCTTCAGATGCCGCTGACTCTTCCGCCACTTCAACGTACTCACCACCTTTTGAAGAACCTTCAAGCACTGCATCAGCAAAAGCTTTTGCATAAATCTGAATAGCTCTGATCGCATCATCGTTACCAGGGATAACGTAATCAACACCATCTGGATCACTGTTTGTATCAACGATACCGATAACAGGGATACCTAATTTGTTAGCTTCTTTGATCGCAATACGCTCGTGATCAACATCGATCACAACCAATGCGTCAGGTAGACCACCCATATCCTTGATACCACCAATACTACGCTCTAGCTTCTGCATTTCGCGAGTCAGCATCAAAGATTCTTTTTTAGTCAACTTATCAAAAGTACCATCAGTGCTTTGAGTCTCAAGATCGCGGAAACGACGAATGCTCTGACGAATCGTTTTGTAGTTAGTCAACATACCACCCAACCAACGGTGGTTTACGTAAGGCATACCAGCGCGGCTTGCCTCTTCTTTAACAATCTTGCCAGCAGCACGCTTAGTACCAACGAACAATACCTTGTTCTTACCCTCTGACAGCTTTTTAACGAAAGCTAAAGATTCATTAAACGCAGGAACTGTTTGCTCCAGGTTAATGATATGAATTTTGTTACGAGCACCAAAGATGTACTTACCCATTTTAGGGTTCCAGTAACGAGTTTGGTGACCAAAGTGTACACCTGCTTTAAGCAGGTCACGCATAGATACTGATGCCATGTTCTTTTCCTTTAATATGTTTGGGTTAGACCTCCACGAGTCCCATTAATCAACCATGAACCAAAACCACCGTAGCAGAAGCAGAACACAGCACCCAGATCAATGTGTCGAAACGTGTGCGGATTTAAGTCAATCGAGATTACCGACACCCTGCTGGATGTGAGTTCCCGAAATTTGCGTGCGCTTTATACCATATCCTCTTCAAAATAAAAAGCGCATTCCTACATTTATAGCAGGCCAGGCCACTCCATTCTACGTTCAACCTTTAACAATATAAATCGAGCAGCCACCAGCAAATAACAATAATTATTCAATTAACTCCCCTTTCGAGGTAGAATGCGGCGCATTTTTGATAAAAGTCTGTGTCGCAAATGGCGCTATAATGCTCTCCCGACACCATAACAACCCTTAGACAAAAGGCTCTCTTTTCGAGTTATGAATACTAAAGTTACCATCAAGTCCAACGAAGAAATTGAAAAGATGCGGGTTGCCGGGCGACTCGCCGCCGAAGTACTGGAAATGATCGAAGAGCACGTTGTTGCTGGCGTTTCAACCGGTGAACTAGACAGGATATGTCATGATTACATCGTTAATACTCAAAACGCCATTCCCGCACCACTTAATTATAAAGGCTTTCCAAAGTCTATCTGCACCTCGGTCAACCATGTCATCTGCCACGGTATTCCAAGCGACAAGAAAGTGCTAAAAAGTGGTGACATAGTAAATGTCGACATCACTGTCATTAAAGATGGCTACCACGGTGACACCAGTAAAATGTTTTTCATTGGCAAGCGAAGCATTGCTGCCGAAAGACTATGCAAAATTACGCAAGAATGTTTATACAAAGGCATTGCCCTTGTTAAGCCGGGTGCAAGACTAGGCGATATTGGCGCTGTTATTCAAAAGCATGCTGAAAACAATTACTATTCTGTAGTACGCGAGTATTGCGGCCATGGCATTGGTGCTGTTTTCCATGAAGAGCCGCAGGTCATGCATTATGGTAAACCAGGCACCGGCCTTGAGCTAAAAGAAGGCATGACCTTTACTATCGAGCCAATGATTAACCAAGGCAAACGCCACTGCAAACTCTTACCAGATGAGTGGACAGTCGTGACCAAAGATCACAAGCTTTCTGCGCAATGGGAGCACACTTTGCTAGTTACCTCAGACGGTTGTGAAATACTGACCTTACGTAAGGAAGAGGAAGGTCTGCTAAGTTAAGCACAAGCCGATAAAACTATGACGCAACACAGCTCGCTCTTCGAAAAGTTCACCCACGCATCTAGCCTGGACATGCAAACATTAGTCTCTGACTTAAGTACTTGCTCACAACCAGCCCTGAATGTTCGGACAATCCTGGAAGATAGTAAGCAAGTCCTTGATCAGCTGTATCTGGCAAACGAAGATATCCGTCAGCTTATCGAAGTTAAATCCAAACTCATGGATTATATTCTTAAAGGTTTATGGGCACGCTTCGGGTTCGACCAACATGTTAGCCTTATTGCTGTTGGCGGTTATGGCCGAGGCGAGCTGCAACCACATTCAGACATTGACTTACTTATCCTGGTAAGGAATGAAATTGATGATCAGCTGGGCACCAAACTGTCTGACTTTATCACACTATTATGGGACCTGAAACTAGACATCGGCCATAGCGTTAGAACGATTGATGAATGCATTGAAGCCGCTAAAAGCGATGTCACCATTGCGACCAACCTATTGGAAACGCGCACTATCGATGGTGACCCTGAACTGCTGAGCATTATTTCAGACAAGGTCTACTCCGACGCAGTTTATACCTCTAAAGCCTACTTTCTAGCTAAACGCGAAGAACAAAGTGCACGCCACCTGAAATATAGCGGCACCGAATACAACCTCGAACCAAATCTGAAATCTTCCCCTGGCACCTTGCGAGATATTCAGACCATTACCTGGATTTCTAAGCGCCACTTTGGTGCTGAAGCTCCCAGCACACGCTCACGCTACCACTTTTTGACAGACGAAGAATTCCGCATGCTAGTCAGCGGCGAGACCTTTCTTCTTACCCTTCGTTATGGCCTGCAGATTATTGCCGACCGCAACGAAAACCGACTGCTATTTGAACACCAGCGCAAGCTTGCAGAAATACTCGGCTTTGAAGATGACGAGCAAAAGCTCGGTGTCGAGAAAATGATGCAACGCTACTATCGCATCGTATTGGGTTTAGCCGAACTTACTGACGTGATACTTCAGTACTTTGATGAGTTTTATCTAAACCCCGAGAGTGATGACAGTGTCCAAGAACTAGGTAAACGATTCCAAATTAATCACGGCTATATTGAAGCTAAGTCAGAAGATATTTTTGACCGCTCACCTTATGCGTTGATAGAGATTTTTTTGCTACTCGCACAAAACCCTCAGATCATTGGCATAAAAACCACGACAATTCGTCAAATCCGTGAACATCAATATCTTATTGATGACAGTTTCCGAAACGACCTGGCTAACACAAGCTTATTTATGGAGATACTGCGCACACCGCACGACCTTCATAAAACCTTAAACGCCATGCTTAAGTACAATGTACTGGGCCGCTACTTACCTGAGTTTGGACAGATCATCGGCCAAATGCAGCATGACTTGTTTCATTGCTATACAGTTGACGCGCATACGATTCAGCTTATCAAGAACCTGATTCATCTTGACTACCCTGAGGCAAAAAAAGAGTTTCCACTTGCCTGTCGTTTATACCGTTATATCCCTAAACGTGAAATCCTTTATACTGCTGGTATCTATCACGACATTGCTAAAGGGAGAGGCGGAGACCATTCCGAACTTGGCGCCATCGATGTTGAAAACTTCTGTCAGAACCATCATTTTAGCGAGCGCGATACACGACTCACTTCCTGGCTGGTCGAAAACCACTTACTAATGTCTATGACAGCGCAGAAGAAAGATATTGATGACCCTGAAGTTATTCATCAGTTTGCGCAACTAATTCCTAGCCTTACTCACCTTGAGTACTTATATATTTTGACTGTCTGTGATATTTCTGCGACCAATCACACCTTGTGGAACAGCTGGCGCGCGACACTGATGCAGCAGTTATATATCGAAACCAGGCGCGCAATACGTCGCGGCACAGATAAGCCTGTTGATCGCAATGACTGGATAGAAGCCACTAAACGCGAAGTCCGAACCCTACTCATCGATAGCGGCTATACCACACCCGAAATCGATGCTTTATTGGAATCCTTTGAAGACGACTACTTCCTTCAAGATTCAACCGCCGACATTGTCTGGCAAATCTCTGAAGTACTTAATCATGGCAGCTCAAGTGAACCACTGATCATCATTCGCGACACCCAAACCATGCAAGGTGACGGTTTCAGCCATGTTATGGTTTATGTACGTTCCAAAGACGATCTATTTGCCGCCACCACCGCTGTACTTGAGCAGCTGAACCTTAACGTCTTAAATGCCCGCATAAGCGCATCAAGAGGTGAGTTCAATTTGAGCCACTTTATTGTTACCGATGCGCACAACATGCCCTTAGCAAACGATGTAGAACGAAAAGAGCAAGTTCGCTCACGCTTGATAGAAGAGCTCGACGACCCGGAAGACTACCCCGAGATAATCAGCCGCCGCACGCCGCGCCAACTGAAGCATTTTGCCTTCCCGACGGAAGTGACTTTCAGCAATGACATGATTAATCAGCGTACCGTGATGGAGGTTGTAACGCCTGACCGTCCAGGCCTACTCGCACGGATTGGTCAGGCACTTCTAAAGCATAATTTATCATTGATCAATGCACGTATTGCCACCTTGGGCGAGCGAGTAGAAGACGTTTTCTTCATTACCGACACAGACGGTCAACCGCTTAGTGACGCAATGATTTGCGAGGCCTTACAGCACGACATATGTACACTTCTAGATGAGCAGGTAGAAATAACCTCATGAACCCAGACTTGAATAAACTTCAGCCCTATCCCTTTGAAAAGCTTAAAGCACTGCTCGGGCAAGTAACACCATCAGCAGATTATTCAGCTATTCCCTTGTCTATTGGTGAACCGAAGCACCCTTCTCCGCAGTTTGTGCTCGACAGCATCACCAATAACCTAGGCAAAGTCGCAATATACCCAAGCACAAAAGGGTTACCTGAGTTTCGAAAGAGCATGACAAACTGGGCGACACAACGCTTTAATCTAAAGCCCGGCACTCTTTGCAGCGAAGATAATATTCTTCCGGTAAACGGCACACGAGAGGCAATTTTTTCTTTTACTCAGGCGGTCATCGATAGAGAAGCCAGTAATCAAGCTTTAGTGCTGAGCCCTAATCCTTTTTATCAGATCTATGAGGGCGCTAGCTATCTTGCAGGGGCTGAGCTTGAATTACTTCCTACACTAGAGCATACCCAGTTCATTCCCGACTACGACTCAGTCGCCGATAGCACTTGGGACCGCTGCCAGATTCTATTCATGTGCTCTCCGGGCAACCCGACAGGCGCTGTCACGCCCGCTGAAACGCTTAAAAAGCTCATAAAACTAGCCGACAAGCATGACTTCATTATTGCATCGGACGAATGCTATTCGGAGATCTATTGCGATGAAGACCAAGCTCCGACTGGTTTGCTAGAGGTCTGCGCCGAAATAGGAAGAGATGATTATAAGCGTTGTATTGTCTTTCATAGCTTGTCAAAGCGCTCAAACCTGCCCGGCCTACGCTCAGGATTTGTTGCAGGTGATGCAGACTTGTTAAAAGGCTTCTTGAAATACCGAACTTATCACGGCTGCGCAATGCCGATTCAACACCAGTTAGCAAGCATTGAAGCCTGGAACGATGAAGCTCACGTACAAGAGAACCGTAAAGCCTACAAACGAAAGTTCGAGGCAGTTCTTGAAATTTTAAGCCCGGTACTGAACATCAAGCAAAGTGATGCGAGCTTCTACCTTTGGCCAGAGACACCGATATCGGATGAAGAGTTTGCTCAAAAGCTATATCAACAAAAGCATGTCACCGTGCTTCCGGGCAGCTATTTGTCTCGTACCGTCAAGGGTCTAAATCCGGGTAAAAATAGAATCAGAATGGCCTTAGTTGCCAGTGAAGAAGAGTGCATCGAAGCGGCAACTCGAATTCGTGAATTCGTTGAATCTCTTTAACGCTCTTTCCACAAACAACTTTCGTACAAGGTAAAACAATGAGTACAGTAAAAATCTACGGAATTAAAGCCTGCGATACCATGAAGAAAGCGCTAACGTGGCTGGAATCGCATGATATTGATTTTGAATTTCATGACTATAAGAAGACGCCTATTGATGAGCAAAGCCTCGAAGATTGGCTTAGCCAGGTACCTTGGGATGAACTAATCAATAAACGTGGTACAACGTGGCGTAAACTAAGCGATGAGGACAAAAGCGATATAGACAACGCAAAAGCTATTCGCCTAATTCAGAGCAATAATTCCATGATTAAGCGTCCGGTTTTAAAGATCGACAATCAAATTCATCTTGGATTCAAGGCTGATAGTTACGCCCATTTATTCGAGACAAACGACTAAATAAAAAGACGAGGCCAGCCCTCTTCTCTTAAACAACTTATACATATTACTTAATTAGGAGTATTCCATGACAATTGCACTAGGACTTGGTATCGGTAGCAAAAACGGCGCAGGCGAGTGGCTTGAAACATTCTTCCCAGCACCACAATTCCAACCTGACTCCTCTTTGGTTGCTAGCATCCAAGAAACACTAGGCCTTGAAAGCGGCAATACAACAACAGAATTAAATGATGAGCAGATTGAAGAGCTAGCAAAAATCGCAGCGCTTTCTGACATCGCAAGCCAAATGAAAGGCTCAAAAAGCCCGGCTGTAGTGGTTATTATCGAAGAAGATGGCAAGGCTAGCAGCACGCCTGAAGTGTATTTAAAACTACACCTTTTGTCTCATCGCCTGGTTAAGCCGCACGGCATTAATCTTGACGGTATTTTTGGTTTACTGCCAAATGTTGCATGGACAAATAAAGGCCCTATTGACCTATCTGAATTAACAGCAAAGCAACTTGAAGCACGCGTAGCCGGTGAATTGATTGAAGTTAAGTCTGTTGATAAATTTCCACAGATGACCGACTACGTCGTACCTGGCGGCGTCCGTATTGCCGACACAGCCCGTGTACGTCTTGGCGCCTACATTGGTGAAGGCACCACGATCATGCACGAAGGCTTTGTAAACTTTAATGCAGGTACAGAAGGCACTTCCATGATCGAAGGCCGTATCTCTGCGGGTGTTATGGTAGGAAAAGGCTCTGATCTTGGCGGTGGCTGCTCTACCATGGGTACCTTATCTGGTGGCGGTAACATCATCATTGCGGTTGGCGAGAACAGCTTGATAGGTGCCAATGCAGGTATCGGCATTCCTTTAGGTGATCGCTGTACTGTTGAGTCAGGTCTCTACATTACTGCCGGTACAAAAGTAGTTATGCTTGACGCTGAAAACCAGGTCGTTGAGACGGTTAAAGCACGTGATCTAGCAAATAAAGCCGACCTACTGTTCCGCCGAAACTCGGCAAATGGTCGAGTTGAATGCTTAACTAATAAGACTGCCATTGAACTGAATGAAGAGCTTCACGCCAACAACTAGTATCTGGCTAAGCAACTAACACTGCCCTAACAGGACAGTTCTTGAAGGCGCACTCATAATCAAAGCTTTTTAATGCTTACATCTATGGATGCGCTTTTTTGCATATACAAAACGATTAAAACGACGAGCCAAATTATGAGTGATACCACAACTGACACGATCCAACTTAGCCAAGCACTTATACAGCAGCCCTCTGTCACACCAGAAGACTGTGAGTGTCAGGATATTATGATGCGTCATTTGGCTCCTCTCGGATTCAAAGCCGAGACAATGATCTTTGAGGATGTGACCAATCTTTGGGCTCGCAAAGGTAACGAAGCACCTTTAATTGCGTTTGCCGGTCATACCGATGTTGTCCCTACTGGCCCTGAACAAGAGTGGACATACTCACCCTTTTCGGCCCGTATTCAGGGAGATATGCTACATGGTCGTGGCGCAGCTGATATGAAGGGTAGCCTGGCTGCATTTATCACCGCCTGTGAGCGCTTTGTTAAAAAACATCCCGACCATAAAGGCTCTATCGCTTACTTAATTACCAGCGATGAAGAAGGACCAGCAACAAACGGTACCGTTAAGGTTGTTGAAACATTGGAGGCGCGTAATGAAAAAATTGATTGGTGCCTGGTTGGTGAGCCATCCAGTACCAAGGTGCTCGGTGATGTGATCAAGAACGGCCGCCGCGGATCTTTAAACGCAAAACTTACCATTAAAGGCAAACAAGGACATGTTGCCTACCCGCACTTGGCGAACAACCCTATTCACCTGGCAATGACTGCCCTTGACGACCTATGCAAACTTGAATGGGACAGTGGCAATGAATTCTTCCCCGCGACATCATTCCAAATCACCAATATCAATTCCGGTACCGGTGCGACGAACGTGATACCCGGTACTGTCGAGACACTTTTTAACTTTCGATTTTCTACTGAAGTCACCGCCGAGCAACTTAAAGCAGGTGTCGTCAAAGTGCTTGAGCAACACAAGCTGGATTACGATATCCAGTGGACATTAAGCGGAGAGCCCTTCCTAACCGCAGCGGGCCCACTCGTCGACGCAGCGGTTAAAGCGATAAAAACAGTTAAAGGTATCGACACAGAGCTTTCAACCTCAGGCGGAACCTCTGACGGCCGTTTTATCGCACCAACGGGCGCACAAGTGCTTGAACTTGGGCCGCTCAACGCAACGATTCACCAAGTTGATGAACACGTGAGTATCACCGACCTGAACGACTTGTCAGTGATTTACGAGCAGATCTTGGAGCACCTGCTAACATAAGCCAAGCGCTAAGATACTATGGATACTCTAAGCCCCTATTTACTCTGCCCCGTTTGTAAGGAGCAGCTCGTTCTTGCAGACGATCAAAAAGGCCTATGCTGTCGCAACAAGCATAGGTTTGATCGCGCCAAGCAGGGCTACCACAACTTATTATTAAGCCAAAATAAGCGGAGTAAGCACCCGGGAGATACGACTGAAATGGTCGCCGCTCGTCGTGACTTCCTTGATCAAGGCTACTACGCTAATCTTGCCGAGCGATTTATTCACCATGCTGAAGACGCGCTAGCTAAAGATTCTGAAAAAGCCTTCCACTATTGCGACTTAGCATGTGGCGAAGGCTATTACACTCACAAGCTCCACACCAAGTTGCTTAGTTATTTTCAAGAGGTATACACAAGCGGTATTGATATCTCGACACCTGCAATTAAATCAGCCTGCCGGCGCGACAAATCAATTAACTGGTGGGTAGGTAGCGCTGCGAATATCCCCTTGGCCGACAATTCTCAAGATCTGGTAAGCGGCCTGTTTTTCCATTTTGACCTGGAAGAAATATCTCGCACAGTTCGCCCCGGCGGTCATGTGATCCTTGTAAATACCGGCCCTAGACATCTAATAGAGCTTCGCCGTGTTATCTACGATGAACTCAAAGCCGAAACGCGAACAGAATTTGAAAGCCTCCCTACGAGCCTTCAGCATGTGAAGACTGATTACTTTGAGCAAACAATTCAACTACCTAGCTCACAAGACATCATTAACTTGTTTTCAATGACACCGCATTACTGGCGCTGTAAACCGGAAAAAAGAGCTCTACTTGAGTCCCTTGATACTCTAGACTTACAGCTAGACATACAGTTTGATATATTTCAGAAGAAGTAAATCAGCCACTATCAGTACTGATCACTAATAAGAGTTTAAAAGCCACTACCGTGTCGTCTAAAAAACATAATCAGCAGAATTATTTTAAATACTTTCTGATCAGTGCCATTTGTACCCTGGCAGGCCTCGGAACAATTGTATACGTTAATATTCTCTTGCCCGCATCTGAAAAGCAGGAATTACTTGCGCTAATTGGTCTTATTCTTAGCGTGCCTAGCGCTATCATCGCCTTTTACTGCTATATTCGCCTTCTCGTAAGCAGAATCCAGAATTTCTTGGACAAATAAATGATAACGCCCGATATAGAAATATACATAAAGAACATAAACAACAGTGAATTGCTCGCCTGGCTAAATACTCACTTTACAACCATCGATATCAACCTTGAAGCAAGCAGCTTATCCGAAAAGAAAAGTATCTCGGGCACCCTTTCACGCGAAGGGAATAAGATCCCTATCGTCGTTACGCCCTGTGCAGCAGGAAAGTCTTATTGCAGTGTTTGGTTCAAATCGTCTGAAACACCTTGGGACAATGATGAAGCCTGCGCACTAAGCCTGTTAGAGATGTATGAACTTGAGGTCAGGTGTGCCGCACATAGCTGGCAAGAAGGGGAAGATGAAGCAGGTGAATATTGGAATGCCATCACCCGAAACGAAAAAAAGCTTATCCGCTGGGGATAAGCCTTTTCTGTAGAAGCTAAAGAGCTAGAGGCTTACTTGGCAACCGAAACGTTGTCTGCCTGCATACCCTTCTCACCCTCACTCAAATCAAAGCGCACTGCTTGGCCTTGACGCAATGAGCGACGACCGCGACCACGAATTGAACGGAAGTGAACAAAAACATCTTCGCCCGCATCGGTCGTAATAAAACCAAAACCTTTATTCACATTGAACCATTTAACGGTACCGGACTCTACACCCTCAGGTGTATCATCGTCGTCATCAGACTCAGATGCTTCTTGCGCATTGTTACTTGAAGCAGAAGAAGACGAAGACTGTGCCGCAATTTGCGAAATGGCAGATGCAGCAAAAAACATCAACCAAACCAAAGCGTAAAAGCCGCTACCATTTTCACCTGAAAGGAAATTCTCGGCTGTAAGGCCTTGTGGTAATACTGAAGCAGACGAAGCCAATACCAACATAACGTAAGGAAATGGCAGCGCAACAACCGCACTTACTAATAATTTTTTAGATAAACTCTGTGTAGACATGTAAATTTTCTCGTTAAACAAACTCTTAAAATAGTGGAATTGGTTCAGCAAACACCATTAAGGAAAAAATATCTGCATCCCCCACCTGTGAACAACCCTGTAAAAGTATTGGCAATCGACAGGTAACGCTGCATTGACCTGTATAAACACGACCAGACTCAACGCAAGCCGAGCATGATAACAGATTTTTGGCTCACACAATATCTTGCTTAGAACTTATTCGATTCTACAGTCAACACACTAAATTCTTGAGCACCGGGTAATATGTATTACAATAGCGCCCTCTCTCCATACTTAAGATAGTAAAAACATGAGCCAATCAGAATTACCCGAAGCCCTTATCGAAAAACTTAATGAACGAATCAGTGAGCTCGAAGTTAAACTATCGTTTCAAGATGATTTACTGAACACCCTCAACGATGTAATCACTAAGCAGGACAGGGAAATCCAAGATTTGTGGGTAGCGAACCGACTATTAAAAGAAGGGCTTGGGGAACTTAAATCTGGCAGCGCAAGCACTGAGCAGGAGCCGCCCCCGCCGCACTATTAGCACTATTAGCACTATATAAAGTAGTGCTAAAAAGCGAGATAACTCTGCTCACGCCACCCTCATTTGGCAGCGCAGTAAATCAGGCCAGTTTTTTGGGCGATTTTGAAATCGAAACCACTTTTGGCTTTACGGGTGCTTCTTCATTCGCTGAAGCATTATGTTCGGGTATCAACTCATGCTGAGATTGCTTCCAAACAAGGTCATCAATCTCGTTCGATGGGTTATACCCTAGAGGCGCTTTAAGTAGCGTCTCACGCACTGAAGAACAATCAAATAGATGAGAGTATTTATCAATCTTCTCAAGCAAGGCTTCTACTTCAACCCAAGGTAATGAGATCTCACGACCTTTCATAATTCGAGAATGACTGGTTGGTAAAGGGTCGTCGCCAATCAACAACTCTTCGTATAACTTCTCGCCTGGTCGTAAGCCGGTATACTGAATTTCGATATCACCATTTGGATTATCATCATCCTTCACCTCAAGGCCCATTAAGCGAATCAGCTTACCTGCCAAATCGGCAATTCGAACCTGCTCGCCCATATCAAGCAAAAAGACATCACCGCCCTCGCCCATTGAGCCTGCTTGAAGTACCAACAAGGCTGCTTCAGGAATGGTCATAAAATAGCGAGTAATATCAGGGTGCGTTACCGTTACCGGGCCACCATCATTAATTTGCTTACGAAACAGCGGTACAACAGAACCCGAAGAACCTAATACATTGCCAAAGCGAACCATGCAAAAACGTGTATCGTTCTGGCGCTGGGCTAAGCCTTGAAGTACAAGCTCCGATAAACGCTTGGTTGCGCCCATCACATTAGTCGGGCGAACAGCCTTATCGGTTGAAACTAACACAAAGGTATCTACCCCTGCTTTAATCGCCGCTTCGGCACAATACCAAGTGCCAAAGACGTTATTGCGAACACCTTCAATGACATTGTGTTCTACCAAAGGAACATGTTTGTAAGCTGCGGCATGGTAGACCGTTTCGACAGCGTAGCTCTTCATGATAACTTCCATGCGATGCTGTTTCTGCACAGAGCCCATAATGGCATGCACTTCAGTCTTTAATGTATGTTTTTGAATATACTTGGAAATCTCTTGCTCAATTTGATAAAGGGCAAATTCAGACAATTCAAACAGGACAATCTTTCGCGGGTTTAGCTTGACGATTTGGCGACACAACTCAGAGCCAATTGACCCCCCCGCACCAGTGACCATCACCACCTTATTTGAGATACAACCCGAAAGCCTGGCCCTATCGGCCGCGACTTCATCACGCCCAAGCAGGTCTTCAATATCAACATCACGAATTTCTTCAATTCGCGCCTTACCGCTGACAACATCATTAATTTGTGGAATGGTCTGCACAGCAAGCGGGTACTGCTCCAAGCCCTTTATCACTTCAGCTCTTCGAGCCCTGGAAGCATGGCCCAAGGCTAACAAAATACTCTGCGCACCATAACGCTTGAGCACCTCAGAAATATTCTCGGGTGAATAAACGCGGATACCGTTAAGAATGCTACCGTGCTTACTAATATCATCATCAATAAAAGCAATTGGCTGAACCTGCTTGCCATGAAAAAGTATCGAACTTAGCTGCAAGCCAGACTTACCCGCACCATAGATAATCACCCGATCTTTGGATTTCATCATATCGCGGTGTACCAGAGAGCGAGCTAACATACGCGTCCCTCCGACAAAGATCATCGCTAAACACCAGTAAATAATGGGAACGGAACGAGGAATCGGCGCCTGAAATAAAAAGCCCAAAGCCGCCAACATAATAGCAGAGATAGAAACACCAGAAATAATCGCCAGTAAAGCATGATTACTCATATAGCGAATAACAGCCCGATATAAACCGAGACGCGCAAAAACAAAAATACTGGTAAAAACGGTGACAAAAGCGACTAACAATACGGAGCTATTTTCAAGCAAATAAAGTTCATCGTAACGTAAACTTAGGGCCATCCATAAGGCGAAAGGTAGACAAAGACTGTCTGCAAAAACCGTAACCAGGCGTTTCTGGTACCGGGGAAGGTGTAACAACTTACTTAGCACGTCCGATTTATCCTTATCATTCTCCAGTTTCTGAGCGCTTCTGCGAGCGCCTGACTTCATTTTAACCAAGTCCTTAGTGAATACAATAGTGATTGTCGCTAATTGTGTCAGTGAGTTAAATTAATTAGGAATAATCATAGAATTAGTATTCACTATCGCCTCTGAAGCCGTTAATATCGAACTTGCATGACACAAGCTTTGACACGGATTGCTCAATAGCCGTTCATGCACTTGATTCTATTAACGCAAGGAGCGAACTTATGAAATCAAACTCTTTTCTTTCTAACAACATCGCAAACATCCCTCCCCGCCTGCTTATCCCTTTTTTGTTTAGCTTGCTGCTTTCTTTCAGCAATATTAGCTATGCAGACAATGAACCAAATAGTTCAATACAAACCAGTAAGGCCATAAACATCAATAGCGCAGATGCTCAAACTATTGCCAAAGCATTGAAAGGCGTAGGTTTAAAAAAAGCTGAAGCCATTGTTGACTATCGTGAGCGCTATGGTGAGTTTGCCCGCCTCGAAGAGTTAGTTGCAGTAAAAGGTATAGGCAAAAGTACATTAAGCAAGAATGAACACTTACTTAGTCTTGAGTAAAACATTAATCTTTATGTTTTTATCAACCTTTCAGACACAAAAAACCCCGGACTAAGCCGGGGTTTCTCGTTAGCAGCCTTAAAGGCTAGCTAGTTCCTATGTAGCGATTACTTACAAGTCGCTGGTAGGAATTTATCAGCAATTGTTGTTGCTGCAGTATCACAAGCCCAAACAATTGTTCCCGCTGCATTGGCATCCGCTAAAGGATTTGTACCAATCGAAGGTACGAAGGCAAGATTACCTGCACCAGAGATCGCAGGAATCAGAGTCATATCAATAGTGATTGTTCCTGGATTTGTGTCTGTAGACTTATCAATAGTGATTGCCTTAATTGAACCAGTCTTCAAGTTCGCTTGGTCCCCAGCAACTACAGCAGCATACGAATCAATACCAGCTACACCACTATCAGCGAACATATCTGTTACTCCAATTTTCAGCGCAGCCGCAGAAACCATACCTTCAGTTACTTTCGCTCGAATCGTGTAATCCTGATAAGCAGGAATGGCAACCGCTGCCAAAATACCAATAATCGCAACAACGATCATCAATTCAATTAGCGTAAAACCTTGCTGATTCTTTTTCATATTCATAATATATCTCCAGATTTAGTATAAATGGCCGCTCGATTGTTTTAGTAGCCTGTTTGCTTTACTACTACCTTCAATCTGGAACCCATCTTTAAAGGTAAACTTGAGTCTACCCTTAAGGATGGCTTCGCGTCAGGAAAGTTGCTTGCTCTTCTAAGCGTTTGCAATCAGTCTTCACACTCTGCGTACCGACACTTAAACAATAGCAGGCAACGTGCCAATTACAAATATTAATATTATTTCCCTTATTAGTCAGTAGATTACAGTTCTTTTATAGAATTACCTTGAAGTATTATCACAAGTATTGGACCATACTCTTGATGACAGGAAGTGACAATATTTGTCAGTTACTCACACTATGCGAAGCTTTCTTTTAAATCTGAAAACTTCCACTACACTTCCTTATATATGTATGCGTTTATCAGCAAGCGCTAAACCGTTTAAAGCCAGTTATTTAGTCCAAACATTAGTTTGTGCATCTAAATGGTGAATTTAACTCAAGCAAAGAAGCCCCATGACAGCAGAAAACACGACACTTACTGGCTTGGCCAGAAAGTTTGTTTTGGATCAGTTACTCGATGAAGAAACTGCCCGAAAAGCACAGCTACACGCTCATCAGAACAATTTATCACTGGTTTCCCATCTGGTTCAAGCAAAAGCGGCTAAAGCCAAGGACCTAGCATTTTCTGCTGCGCAAGAATTTGGTATGCCTGTTTTGGACCTAAATGCCTTTCAGCAAGAATCCTTCCCCGAAAAGGTGGTTGATGAAAAGCTAATTAGAAAACACCATGCCCTGCCTTTATTTATGCGTGGCAATCGGCTTTTTATTGCGGTATCGGACCCAACCAATATTATTGCCCTTGATGAAATCAAGTTTCATACAGGCGCAAGTGTTGACGCAATACTCGTTGAAGATGACAAGCTTAATGCAGCCATCGAGAAGTATCTTGAGTCGCAGGATACAACGATGGGCGATCTGGACGATGCAGACCTTGACGACATCGATGTTGATCAGAGCGATGACTCAGACAATGAAGTGTCGGCTAGTGATGCGGATGATGCGCCGATTGTTAAATACGTCAACAAGATGCTACTCGACGCAATCAAAACTGGCGCATCAGATTTACACTTCGAACCTTATGAAAAAAGCTACCGCGTTCGCTACCGTACAGACGGTATATTACACGAAGTTTCAAAGCCCTCCATTAAACTGGCCCCCAAGATATCAGCCCGTTTAAAGGTTATGTCCCAGCTGGATATTTCTGAGCGGCGAATTCCTCAAGATGGACGTATTAAGCTAAAGCTATCAAAAACCAAAGCGATTGATTTCCGGGTGAATACCCTACCTACGTTGTGGGGCGAAAAAATTGTATTGCGTATTCTTGACCCGAGCAGCGCGAAAATGGGGATTGACGCATTGGGTTACGAAGACGTCCAGAAAGAGCTCTATATGGATGCGCTTCACCAGCCGCAAGGGCTTATCCTAGTAACCGGCCCTACGGGGAGTGGTAAAACAGTATCACTCTATACCGGTTTGAATATACTAAATACTGACGAACGAAATATCTCTACCGCAGAAGACCCGGTTGAGATTAACCTGGAAGGCATCAACCAGGTTAACGTTAACCCTAAAGTCGGGCTTGGCTTCCCTGAAGCACTTAGGTCTTTCTTACGTCAAGATCCTGACATCATCATGGTTGGTGAGATTCGAGACCTGGAAACTGCGTCTATCGCAATCAAAGCTGCACAGACAGGTCATATGGTTATGTCGACCCTACATACCAATAGCGCACCAGAAACTCTAACTCGTATGATCAATATGGGCGTTCCGGCATTCAACATCGCCACATCTGTCAGTCTTATCATCGCACAACGACTGGCAAGACGCTTATGCAGCGCCTGTAAAGAGCCTGCTGATATCCCTCCCGAAACACTAGAGAAGGAAGGCTTCACAAAAGAACAAATTGATACAGGTTTTACACTTTATAAACCAAAAGGGTGTGATAAATGTAATAAAGGCTATAAAGGCCGGGTGGGCATTTACGAAGTCGTTAAAAACACGCCTAAGATCGCTCAACTTATTATGTCCGAAGCCACTTCACTTGAAATCGCAAAGCAGGCAGATGAAGAAGGCTTTAACAACCTTAGAAAATCAGCACTTTTAAAGGCTATTGAAGGCGTCACCAGCCTTGAAGAAGTCGAACGTGTAACCAAGGACTAACACATGGCAAGCACCACAGATAAGACACTGTCCTTTTCCTGGGAAGGTACTGACCGGAAAGGCAATAAAACCACAGGCGTTATGGCCGCGGCAAACTCGGCCTTGGTCAAAGCACAGCTTCGTAAGCAAGGCATAAAACCCGTCAAAGTAAAAAAAGCGGCAGCCACTCGTGCAAAAGGGAAAAAAATAACCCCCTTCGATGTCGCTATTTTCACTCGCCAGCTTGCTACCATGATGAAAGCGGGCGTACCGCTTATTCAAGCCTTTGATATTGTTGCTGATGGCCTTGAGAACCCTAGCCTGCAAACACTAGTGATTGATATTAAAAATGAAGTCGCTGCGGGTAACAATTTTGCAGGAGCACTTCGCAAGCACCCTCAACACTTTGGCGACCTGTTCTGCAACCTAGTTGACTCTGGTGAGAAGTCGGGTGCACTCGAAACCATGTTAGACCGTGTTGCGACTTACATGGAAACAACAGAGGCACTAAAGAAGAAAGTTAAAAAAGCAATGAGCTACCCCATTTCGGTACTGGTTGTCTCTTTTATCGTTACCACTATTCTCTTGGTAAAAGTTGTACCAACATTTGATGAAATGTTTAAGGGCTTTGGCGCCGAACTTCCTGCTTTTACTCAGTTTGTTGTTGGACTCTCTGAATGGATGCAGGAGTACTGGTTTATACTTATATTAACCATTGCGGGACTAGTCTTCGCATTTAAACAAGCAAGTCAACGTTCCGAGGCTTTCCGTGATGCAAGCGATAAGGCAAAACTCAAGATTCCTATCGTAGGTCCGATTATTGAGAAATCATCCATTGCACGCTTTGCACGCGTATTGTCTACCACTTTCTCAGCAGGTGTACCTCTTGTAGACGCTCTCGACTCAGTTGCCGGCGCAACAGGTAATATTGTTTATCGTAACGCCGTTTTTAAGGTGCGAGACGATGTAGCCTCGGGTACCCAGCTTCAGTATTCCATGCGTTCTACCGGTGTGTTCCCCTCCATGGCAGTACAAATGGTTTCGATCGGTGAGGAGTCTGGTGCACTTGATACGATGCTAGACAAAGTCGCGACGCACTTCGAAGATGAGGTAGATGACCTGGTTGATAATATGACGGCACTAATGGAGCCGATTATTATGTCCGTATTAGGTGTACTGATTGGTGGTTTGATCATCGCAATGTACTTACCTATCTTCCAAATGGGAGCCGTTGTATAAGGTATATTCAAGCGGGTACACTTCTCGTGCCCGCCTTATCTACTACTTAAACCTGACTTAGGCTATGATTCCCCTCATTCGCAACTTTCACGCTAACAATAAACAACGATAAACGCCGCACCGGAACAATTTCATGCTCGCACTTTTCCAACACCTGAATGACAACCCTGCGTTCCTATACGCTTCAACACTTATTTTCGGTTTATTAGTCGGCAGCTTCTTGAATGTTGTCATTTTTAGGCTCCCTAAAATGCTTGAGCAAGATTGGGCACTTCAGTGCGCTGCATTTTTAGACCAGCCTGAACCAAAACAGGAAAAAATCACCCTATCGACCCCCAACTCGAGCTGCCCAAAGTGTCAGCATGCGATTAAGCCTTGGGAAAATATCCCTGTAATCAGCTATATCTTCTTGCAGGGGCGCTGTAGTCAGTGCAAAAACAAAATCTCGATCCGCTACCCTTTAGTTGAACTTGTCACAGCTTTACTTTCACTTGCCGCTATTTCCATCTATGGTGCAAGTTATGCTGGTCTTGCAGCACTTATCCTGACCTGGGTACTTGTGGCACTAACGATGATCGATGCCGACACACAACTTCTGCCAGATAACATGACGCTACCACTAATGTGGGGTGGTTTGATTCTCAACTACTACGAAACGTTTGTGCCCTTATCAAGCGCACTATGGGGCGCCATATTCGGCTACTTAAGCTTATGGCTAGTATTCCACGCCTTTAAGCTGCTAACAGGTAAGGAAGGCATGGGTTATGGTGACTTTAAACTTCTGGCAGCCTTAGGAGCCTGGTTTGGCTGGCAATCCCTGCCGATTATTATTTTGCTTTCTTCTGTTGTAGGCGCGGTGATTGGCATTTCCCTTATTATCATTAAGGGCCGGGATAAAAATATCCCGATCCCTTTCGGGCCTTATCTAGCCATTGCTGGCTGGATCTATATGATTTTTGGTGATGAGCTAGTTCGCTTTTGGCTCGGTAGCCTTCAAGCATAGCGCTGAATAGTGAGCATCATAGTGAATACTAATTCCAAAGCACAGCAGAAGCTTATTATTGGCTTAACCGGTGGTATCGGCAGCGGAAAAACTGCAGCGTCAGACGAATTCCAGGCATTGGGTATCTGTATTGTTGACGCCGATATTGTCGCCCGTGAAGTTGTTGAACCTGGCACTGCCGCACTCTCCAAAATTGCTACTCACTTCGGTACCGATATACTTACCAATACTGGTGAGCTTGATAGAGCAGCCTTGCGCCAAATTATATTTTCATCGAAAGATCAAAAACAATGGCTCGAAAGCTTACTGCACCCGATAATTCGAAGCGAAATCAAAAGGCAGTTAAACAGTGCAGACAGCCCTTATGTAATCCTCGTATCCCCTTTGCTTTTCGAGACCGATCAAGCTGAACTGGTATCACGAATATTACTTATTGATGTTCCTGTTGAACTCCAATTACAACGAGCAAGTGAAAGAGACCAAAATTCTACTGAACAAATTCAGAAAATTATTGATATGCAGCTCCCAAGAGATTATAAATTAGAGCGCGCAAATGATGTGATCAGTAATGACCGTGATTTAGCAAGCTTAAAACAAAATGTTCTTCGCCAACACCAAGCCTATTTGGAGCTAGCAAGTGAGTAAGTCAAAAAGTAATGAGCTAAAGGTAAACTGCCCTACTTGTAAAAAAGATGTGGCCTGGAGTGATGACTCACCTTTTCGCCCCTTTTGCAGTGATCGCTGCCAGAAAATAGATTTAGGGGCATGGGCTGATGAGTCCTACACCATCCCTGTCGAAAATGCCGAAGAATGGAGCGGAGTTCAAAGCGAACAAATCTCAAACAGTGGCAACTCTCAGAACTTCCACTAACACGTTCATGGACGGAGCAAAAAATGAAGGACTGTATATTTTGCCAAATTATATCTGGGAATGAAGAAGCCAGTATTGTTTACGAGGATGAGCATTTTCTAGCTCTAATGGATGCCTACCCTCTTACTAAAGGACACTGCCTGGTCATTCCAAAACGGCATTATGAGCGTTTGGATGAACTCAATGCCAAAACGCGAGCCCAGCTATTTAATATCGGTAACAAAATTGTCGAAGCACAGAAAAAAGCAGGTTTAGGCATTCACGGCACTAACCTCTTGGTAAACGATGGCAAAGCGGCTAATCAGACTGTACCACATCTTCACCTCCACCTTATTCCCCGTGAGTCTGGCGACTGGCTGCGCGCAATTCCAAAAGTATTTCTTCATATTAGTGGCCTATTCGGTTTCAAAACACCGCGAACAATACTGGATGAGCACGCGCTTCAGATTAAACAATTTTATAAATAAGTCTCTAGCTGATAATGCCTGCACCTACTATCAATCCCAGAGAAGAAAGCTCAAACTCTCTTCAAGCGATAGGAGTATTGCATTCACCTTTTACTGAAAAGTTTGGTATTCCCCGGCAAGCTAACTTAATTACTTCAGCTTACGCTGAAATAGAACTTTATCCCCCTTATAACGACCCCGATGCATTTCACGGGCTTGAAGCGTTTTCTCATATTTGGCTAAGTTTCAGCTTTCACTTAAATGCTGATAAACCTTGGCGACCAATGATTCGGCCACCGCGCTTAGGTGGTAATAAAAAAATTGGGGTATTCGCGAGTCGTTCTCCCTTTCGACCGAATTCACTTGGGCAATCTTTGGTTGAACTACGGGAAGTTAGAATCCAAAACAATCAAGCAAGCTTGATCATCGCTTGCCCGGACATTCTGGATGGCACACCAATATTGGATATCAAACCCTATATTGATTATGCGGACGCTACCTCGGACTCGCGCTGCGGATTTGCAGAAGAACCACCAAAGCCAAGGCTAAAAGTAGTTTTAAACAAACCCTTTAAGGATAAAGCACAGCAATTATCGAGTTCGTACCCCGATGACCTATTGGCATTAATAGTCGAAGTTATTTCATATGATCCGCGGCCTGCATACAAACAAGATCAAGAAGATGAGAAGCTTTATAAGCTTAGACTATACGATTTGGATATTAGCTTCTCGGTAGAAGATGGTTTTGCGACAATAAGCGACATCGAGAAGCAATTGAGTTAGCGTGCTGCAAGAATTGTTAGCGCTTCTTTAGACTTATCTAAAAACCGATGAAAGCCTTCAAAATAACTTGTATTGAGCTCTCTCGAAGTCTGCCCCATATCCGCATAGATAAACCCGATTCGTTTACGGCCAGTGGCTAAAGGCGATATAAAAAACCTTTTCTGACCTGTAATACCTAGGTATTCGGGCGATATAAATTGCGTTATGTGCTGGTAGTCCGAGTTACCTATCCAGGCAGCCTTATCACGTTCAAACAGGTTAAACAAGAAACCCGAACGGCTTCTTTCATATCGAACAACAAACTTCTCTCGCCACTTCTCCGTGCTCTGCCCTGAAGCATATTTAACGACTACCCTCTGGTGCTCTTTATCAAATATTGCCAAGGCGACGCGCTCAAGGCCGATGCCTTTATGAAGCCCTTGCAAGCAAAGCTTAAACACCTCATTGATATTAAAATCACCCGCTAACAGCTTATCCAAACGCTCCAGTGCTTCAAGCTCTATTGCAGTATTTGGCTGTAAGCCTTCAGTTTCATTGTCGTATTTTTTCTCTAATTCCTTTGCTGCTCGAGTGCTGGTTGGAATATGCTCAACCAATACTTTCTTGCCGAAGGAAGCAACAGTCTCTGCCGTTTCATCTGCTGTTTTCTTGAGTGCGAACATTGCTTCTGCTTCACCGATATTTTTAAATTCTGCGACGCGCTGCGCAACCTCCTTAAACTCTGCTGAATCCCAGCCGAGTAAAGCAACACGACTTATCTCATCTCCTAATATAACCGCTTGAACACGCGGGTCCTCTTCTCCTGAGCCCGCTAGAACATCGTTAATCAGGCCTTCAATTCGCCACTGTTTGGTCAGTGTTTTTGCTAAACGAGTTAAGCTAACGCCCAGGAACTTCTCAGCACAGCGATTTTTTTCTTCAATTGAAGAGCTAGGTTCAATCTCACGCTTAAGCAAGCGTACCTCAGATTCGTGGCACCCCAAGACCAACAGCTCAGCCAAATGGCTCAACAAAGAGGCGACAAATACCTCTTCCTGCTCCGTATTATTCAGCTTTTCACAGAGCGCTTTTGCTTGGTTTGCGCCATGAAGCGAGCGGGCAAGCATTGCTACTAATAAGGGAGATGGGGAATCTTTCAGTACTGCTTCGAGTACTTTGATCGACAAACAAATTGAGCGAATATTCTTGAAACCAATATTGATAACCGCACGACTGACCGTTGTCACTGCAATATTACTAGGGTTGAAAGTTACTGCGTTAGCAACACGTATGATATTGGCAGTCAGGCTTACATCCTTAAGAATAACTTCTGCCAATTGGGCCCCAGAAGACTCATCAGAAGCCGTAACTTGGTCTAGCTCCTTAATTAAGGTTGAGAGAACAGCCGCCTCGCTTTTCTCGAGGGTACGCATCCAACCATGTAAACCTTTCATTCAATATTCCTAATTTGAGTTTAATACTCAGTCTAGCAAGGGATTCAGAAAAGAGTAGTGTTTGGAAGTGAGAGGGTATTTGAAAAAGCGTCTATGACGAAGCTCTTGAATAAGAGCGGGGAAACACAAACCAGATCAAGAGAATTATGACCTGGTTTTTTCAAGTAAAGCGAACTAACTTTTTTTAGATTTCTGAGCGTCTTTATAAGCAAAATAGCCAAAGCCACCTAGAAACACAACAGTACCCGCAACAACCAATAAACCCGCAATGATGGTCTCATCTATATACATAATAAAATCTCCTCTAGTTAATAAAGAAAATTTATCATGCTCTAGTGATTCAGCACATGACACACATCAATCGCTTGGCAACTATCCCTCAGCTAAGCCAAAGTTCCCCGAACTAAGCAGCAGCTTTTGTCTGTTGGGTTTTATTTCTTTGAGCAATGATAAACAAAGGCTTAGAAAGACAAGCCAGTTTGCAACCATATGCGACGAGTATCTTCGCCCAAGGCATCTGCATTATAGTCAGCATATTTAGCTGTAAAACTAAGCTCATGAAACTTGAGCTTTACCTCAGCTTGCAGCTCTGTGCCGATTGATGATTCAGCGCCAGGAGCCTTATCAAATTCA
>NZ_LWGG01000168.1:0-940 GCF_001635365.1 Oleiphilus sp. HI0128
ATTCTCAGACATACCGTAACCTTCTAGCAATTCCAGACCCAGGTTACGATACCAATTAATGATATCACCTGATAACGGCGCCGAACCACTTCCAGCAAAACGGCAGTATTCCAAGCCCAGAGCAGTCAATACTTTCTTCTTGACCAAACCAGACACAATTGGAATCTTAAGCAAACGATTTAGTTTCTTAGGAGGCATCTTCTTAAAGATACCTAGTTGGAACTTGGACCACAGGCGTGGAACAGAAATAAAGACCGTTGGTTTAGCACGACGCAAGTCGTCCAGGAAGGTATCCAAAGCATCAGCAAAAAATAACTGAGCACCTATATGGATAGAGGACTGCTCAACCGCAAAACGTTCAAACACGTGCGCCAGTGGCAAGTAAGATAACATTCTATCAGTAGGCTTTATATCCAAAGCTTGTGCAACACCGCTTGCTGCAATACCTAAGGCCTCAAATGACAACATAACGCCTTTTGGCTTGCCGGTTGAACCCGATGTATAAACAATCGTCGCTAACTCGTCAGCATCCCGAACAGTATCTTCTTGTATCGGAGCATGCTCAGCAACCAGGTTATCCCAGCTTGGGTAATCTGTTTTTGGACTTAGAGGATAAGAAACACAAGGTAAATCATCTGGCACACCAGGTTTCATCATTTCCCAGTCGTCCAGTTTACCAACAAATAACAACTGCGTTTCACTGTGCTCAAGGATATACTTAACCGTTTCAGCATTTAGCGTAGGGTAAAGAGGTACACATATATGACCCGCCATCCAGATCGCCAGATCACTCATGATCCAATGCGCACAGTTCTTCGAAAGAATACCGATTCGACTTTTTGGTGGTAAATCTAAAGATTTAATATAGCTAGCCATCCTTCTGGCCTCGCCAACTGCTCGGTTCCAGGTATATTCCTGAACCACGCCGTTACCCATTGGC
>NZ_LWGG01000169.1:0-882 GCF_001635365.1 Oleiphilus sp. HI0128
TTCCGTGGCTTAATGTATGGTTCATATAAGAAGCCTAGAGAACTTATCTGGATCTTCGGTATGACGATCTATTTAGCTTTGATGGCTGAAGCATTTATGGGTTATTTGTTACCGTGGGGCCAGATGTCTTACTGGGGTGCTCAGGTTATCGTAAACCTATTTGGCGCGATCCCTTACATTGGTGAGGATTTGTCCTTGTGGATTCGTGGTGATTACCTGATTTCAGGTATCACGCTAAACCGCTTCTTTGCTTTGCATGTCGTGGCATTGCCTATCGTTATTTTGGCATTGGTTGTTCTGCATGTATTAGCTTTACATACTGTGGGTTCGAATAACCCAGATGGTATCGAAATAAAGCAGAATAAAGACGAAAACGGTATTCCAAAAGACGGTATTCCTTTCCATCCTTTCTATAGTGTGCACGATATTGTCGGTATTGTTGTTTTCTTGTTTGTATTCTGTGGTGTTGTCTTCTTCTTCCCTGAGATGGGTGGTTACTTTATCGAGAAGCCAAACTTTGAACCAGCAAACCCGCTGAAAACGCCTGATCATATTGCTCCTGTTTGGTACTTTACTCCATTCTACGCAATGCTTCGTGCTGTACCTGATGCATTCTTGGGTGTGGTTGTGATGGGTGCTGCAATAGCAATTCTGTTTGTCTTGCCTTGGCTGGACAAGAGCCCTGTTAAGTCTATTCGTTATAAAGGCTGGATCAGTAAAGTTGCGCTAGCGTTGTTAGTCGTATCATTTTCTATACTCGGTTATTTAGGTGTTGTTGTTGCGACGCCTGAAAGAACGCTATGGGCGCAGATTTTGACTGCTGTGTATTTTGCCTACTTTTTATTAATGCCTTGGTATACAAAGATTGAAAAAACCAAGCCA
>NZ_LWGG01000170.1:0-706 GCF_001635365.1 Oleiphilus sp. HI0128
TGGGTTAGCTTTGTTTTGGCCAGCAATATCTGGTGCAGAACCGTGAGAAGGTTCGTAGTATGCTTTCTCAGGCCCCATACATGCTGATGGCATTAGACCTAGAGAACCAAGAATACCGCCACCCTGGTCACTCAAGATATCACCGAACATGTTTTCCATGACCATGACATCAAACTGACCTGGGTTCAAACATAGGTGAGTCGCAGCTGCATCAACCAACATGTGAATGACTTCTACTTCAGGGTAATCTTTAGCAACTTCTTCAAGCACTTCGTTCCAAAGTACAGAAGAGATCAATACATTACTCTTGTGAATATTGTGAAGAACTTTCTTACGCTTCATAGATTCTTTAAAAGCAACTTCCAAAATCTGTCGGATCTGGCTTTCATCGTAATCCAAGGTTTCTTTTACATAGCGAAGGCCATCTTCAGTCTTACCACTTTCTTTTCCACCGAAGTAAAGACCACCGATCAATTCACGAATCAACATGATGTCGATACCATTGCCCACTACTTCTTTTTTAAGTGGTGAGAAATGAGCCATACCTGCTGGCAAAGAAATCGGGCGAAAGTTTGCATAGGTATTCAAACGACGACGCATTGGTAATAAAGCACCACGCTCAGGACGCTCTTCTACAGGAATCTTCTCAGACTCTTCATGGCTCAAGCCGATTGGGCCTTTAAGAATTGCATCCGCTGTATCACAT
>NZ_LWGG01000171.1:0-898 GCF_001635365.1 Oleiphilus sp. HI0128
CCATGGTGCCTGTGGTGTTGATAATCTCTTGGTAGTCGAATTCGACAATACCATTGATAGTGATGCCTTAGATACTAGCTACTACTCCTTAAATGCAGCGACGATTAGTAGTGTTAGTCAGCAAAGTGACACAACGGTTGTATTGCAGGTAACAGGAATTGTAGCGGGCCAGGCATATACCTTGACGGTGGATGGTACTGATCACAGCGTTGATTTCTCTGGTTTAACTGGTCATTACTTTGATCAACGTAACGGAAGTGGAACCAAGGTTTCTCAGCCTTCAGGTTTATTTACCGGTACGGCATATCTGCGTAAAGATAGCCAAGTGGATTTTGGTTGGGGCTCAGGAACGCCGACTATTTTCCCTAGTACCTCTGGAAATAATGAGCGTTTCAGTATTCGTTGGAATGGCTATGTGGTACCGACACAAACAGGTAGTTATGAGTTCCGGCTGTATTCAGATGATGGTGTACGCTTAGACCTTGAAGGTAGTGAGATTATTAATGACTGGAGCCTTCATGGACCGCGTTATTCGAGCACTTCTGCGGCGCAATTATTAAATTCTGGGCAGGGCTATATCGTTCAGATGGAGCACTTTGAGCATACTGGTCAAGCTTATGCTCGTTTGCAATGGCGCCGTGACGGTGGCAGTTGGGAAGCTATTCCAAGTGCAGCTTTGAGTTCATGTGCGGTCACAGGTGAGCTACCTGAACCTGTCGCAGAATTTCGAATGGACGAGACGGCTTGGTCTGGCTCATCAGGTGATGTGGTGGATAGCTCAGCTAGTTCTAGCAATGCCAGTTCTCAAAATGGCTTAGACACAACGAATACAGCACACCTTTGCCGAGCAGGCGATTTCGATGGTGTTGATGACTACATTGAAAGCTCAGCCGTAGGC
>NZ_LWGG01000172.1:0-1034 GCF_001635365.1 Oleiphilus sp. HI0128
CAGGAATTGCTGAACATGCTTCGGAGCAGAACCACCAGCACCTGTTTCAAACAGACCACCACCAGCCATTAACGGAACAATAGATAGCATCTTAGCACTGGTACCCAACTCAAGAATCGGGAACAAATCCGTTAGATAATCTCGTAGTACATTACCGGTAACAGAGATCGTGTCACGGCCACGAATCAAGCGCTCCATTGTGAAGCGAATTGCCTGATCCGGCGACATGATACGAATGTCCAAACCATCCGTGTCATGATCCTGTAAGTAGGTGTTCACCTTCTTAATCATTTGCGCATCATGGGCACGCTCAGGATCTAACCAGAATATAGTCGGCATACCCGTTGCTCGAGCACGAGAAACGGCGAGTTTCACCCAGTCCTGAATTGGCGCATCTTTAGTCTGACACATACGCCAGATGTCACCCTTCTCGACATCATGCGAAAGCAAGACCTTACCATCTTCATCAACTACACGAACAGTACCGTCAGCCTCTAACTCGAAAGTCTTGTCGTGAGAACCATATTCTTCAGCTTTTTGAGCCATCAAGCCAACATTTGGAACGGTACCCATTGTCGTTGGGTCAAAGGCATCATGATGCTTACAGAAGTTAATAACTTCCTGATAGATGGTCGCATATGTGCGCTCTGGAATAACCGCTTTAGTGTCTTTCAGTTTACCGTCAGTACCCCACATTTTACCACCAACACGAATCATCGCAGGCATTGACGCATCAACGATGACATCACTTGGTACATGGAGGTTTGAAATACCTTTGTCAGAATCTACCATCGCCATTTCAGGGCGTTCTTCGTAACAGGCACGAATATCTTCTTCAATTATAGAACGCTGAGAGTAAGGAAGATCAGATATTTTCTGGTGAACATTACTCAAACCATTGTTAGGGTTCACACCCAACTCTTCAAACTTCGCCTGATGCTTTTCAAAAAGTTCTTTGAAGTAAACAGTAACCGCATGCCCAAATACGATCGGATGCGAGACCTTCATCATGGTGGCTTTAACATGTAGAGAGA
>NZ_LWGG01000173.1:0-1227 GCF_001635365.1 Oleiphilus sp. HI0128
AATTTAACTTTGCAGATCGTGAGCATCGATAGTTTACCGGCGCGAGAGTTAAGTGAGTTACAACAGCAGCTTACTCAGCTGCCTCCTGCCCCCAGATTAGAGGCTCGTAAAGAGTTTGATGGATACATGATTCTACGTGATATCTATATCAGTAGTCGTAGCCATGTATTTCTAGCAGAAGACCAACAAACAAAAAAGAAGGTGGTGATAAAAACACCTTCCACAGAAATGAGAAATAACCCGGATTACTTGGAAAGCTTCTTGATGGAAGAGTGGATTGCAAAAAGGGTGAGCAATGCTCATGTTTTGAAAGCAATTGAACCTGATAGAAAGCGTAATTTTATTTATTTAGTGTACGAATATATTGAAGGGCAGACGCTTGCACAATGGATGCTGGATAACCCTAAACCGGACATCAAAACAGTGCGAGAGATCGTTACTCAAATTGCTAAGGGGCTTCAGGCCTTTCATCGACAAGAGATGGTGCATCAGGACTTAAGGCCAAATAATGTCATGATTGATAGCCAGGGAACGGTAAAAATTATAGATTTTGGCGCAACAAAAGTAGCCGGAATTACTGAGGTGATCAGTAAAAACGAAGGCATTATGGGGACAGCTCAATTCACTGCACCGGAATACTTTTTGGGGGAAAGCGGAACAAGCAAGTCTGATCTGTTCTCTCTAGGCGTCATGACCTACAAGATGTTAAGTGGCGAACTACCTTACGGCAATGATATTTCAAAGATTAAAGATCGGCGTTCACTAGGGCGGCTAGGCTACCAATCCATCGATAAGGGGCGGGATGTTCCTGGCTGGTTTGACTACGCAATTAATAAGGCGGTTCATATTGACCCCTTAAAGCGCTATGGTGAAGTATCCGAGTTTATTTATGAGCTGAATCATCCAAGTAAAGTCTACGTAAATAAAGCCAAGCCACCGTTGTTGGAACGTAATCCCGTACTTTTTTGGCAGCTAAGCTCGTTGATTTTACTAATTATTGTGCTTTATCAAGCCAGCATGACGTAAACAATGTAGGCGGTTGGATTTGGGGCAACCGCCCGTATAAGTTTTCAAAGGCTTGGGTTACTTGTTGGCTATTCGGGCGTACTGCACTCCGCGCGGCTAGGGTCTTCAGCACAACGGATTTTCCATAGTAGTCGCAGCGCCTTAGGGTTAAAGGTACTATCTTCTTTTAGGGCCAAACGAATATCTCGGCTAAAGGTATCA
>NZ_LWGG01000174.1:0-850 GCF_001635365.1 Oleiphilus sp. HI0128
CATAGAAACTGTATTACGGGCCAAGCATGACCAACCTAATCGACCTTTCGCACAATATGCAAACCTTTAAAGAGCTACGCGTTCAACAAGACGGGCACGTCTTGCTTGTCTCGTTGAATAGACCTGATATTCACAATGCGATGTCTCACGAAGCAATGGTTGAAGAAATCGAGCGTGTATGCGATTTAGCAAACAATAACAGCGAAATTCGCGTCATGGTGCTGACCGGAGAAGGAAAGAGTTTCTGCGCCGGCGGCAATGTCAAAGATATGCTCAATAAAACTGATATGTTTGGCGGCAATAAAGAAGAAATAGAACAAAGCTATAAAACGGAATTCAGCGTATTCCTTTGTCCTTATGGAATATCGAGATCCCCGTTATTGCCGCCGTAAATGGCGCCGCAGTCGGTGCAGGCTGTGACCTGGCAATGATGTGCGATATTCGCATCGCTTCCGATAAAGCCCGCTTTGCCGAAAGCTTTGTCAAACTTGGCATCATTCCGGGAGACGGCGGCGCGTGGTTCTTGCCAAGAATTATTGGCATAGCAAAAGCCAGCCAAATGGCACTGACTGGCGATATGGTTGATGCTCAAACAGCGCTATCTTGGGGGATGGTGTCTGAGTGCATCGAAACTTCAAACATGCTTGAGCGCGCACTTTCAATCGCACATAGCATCGCTTCAAACCCGCCTCTTGCCGTTCGAGCCACTAAGAAGCTACTACGTCAAAGTGAACGACTCAAAGTACCTGAAATGCTAGACCAATGTGCAAAAGTTCAAGCTGGTCTGCATCAAACAGAAGATCACTTAGAGGCAGTGAAAGCTTTACTAGAAAAACGCGCTGGGCAATAT
>NZ_LWGG01000175.1:0-777 GCF_001635365.1 Oleiphilus sp. HI0128
TCTACCAACGCGGGATAATGTGTCTTTTACTATTGATAAACGAGACTTCAGATGCAAATTAGCAAAGATAAAGTGGTAACCTTTCATTATAGACTATCGAATGAGCAAGGCAGTGAGCTGGAGACCTCTCATGGAGAAGACCCGGTTGCTTATTTGCATGGCCATGGAAATATTATTTCTGGTTTGGAAAAAGGCCTGGAAGGTCAGTCGGCAGAAGATGTTTTGACTGTGACGGTTGAACCTCAAGACGGCTATGGCCTGCGTAAAGAAGAAGCTGTTCAGCGCGTACCAATTAAGCACCTAGTGGGCGATAAAAAGCAAAATTCCAAGTTGAAGCCTGGTATGGTGGTTTCGATTAATACCGAAGAAGGTCCAAGGCAGGTTGTGGTATTAAAGGCAGGAAAGTTTAATGTCGATGTGGACACGAATCACCCTTTGGCCGGGCAGGTTTTGAGTTTCGATATTGAAATTCAGAGCGTCAGGGAAGCAACAGAAGATGAGTTGGCTCACGGGCATGCTCATGGTGTTGGTGGTCACCACCATTAACAAGTGCTAATGTTGCAAGCATAGAGATTTCACCAAAAAACAAGTAACGTGAGCGTTTTTAGAATGGCTTCTTCAGGAAATGAACATGAAAAAAACGCTTCTAGGCCTAGCTCTAATAGGTGCTTCTACTCTCAGCTATGCTGCTGAACCTCTAAAGTCTCTTGATACTCAAGATCAAAAAGTTAGCTATAGCTTTGGCTTGGTTCTAGGTAAGCGCATGACTAACGATAT
>NZ_LWGG01000176.1:0-1202 GCF_001635365.1 Oleiphilus sp. HI0128
GCCGTTGAAAGGTCTTGAATTTGGTATGTCCCGTGCGATGCAGTGGGGTGGAGAAGGGCGTGATGAAGACTTGTCTACCTTCTGGAAGTCGCTTACTTCGCAGGGTGAAAATACAGCCAAGCAAGCGGGGAATCAGTTGGCTGGCTTCGATGTACGTTATGGCTTTGCATTGACTGATACGCTGGGTGCGGCCTTCCACGCACAAACAATTGGTGAAGACGAAGCGGGCTATATGCCATCGCGACGCACCCATCAAGCGGGCGTTCAACTTTCCCAAACACTAGAAGATAGCGCTTTCCTAAAGTACGAGTTGGAATACGCAAATACCATTGCGGATGGCTTTGAGACAGTATTTTATAATACCACCTATGAACATAGTCTTTATGAAAGTGGCTATCGCTATCATGGGCGTACGCTTGGTGCTAGTTTTGATAATGACTCAGAGGTTTTGTCCTTCGGGATGAGTCTTCAAAATGGTGATGGTTCGCTTTGGAGTGCGCGTGCCAGCTATTTACAGTTAAATGAAGATGGTGGCGTCAGAGGAAATGGGGTTTCTCTGAGTGCTCAATCACTTTATATGGCGGAATTTTATCACCAGTGTTTCATCTTTGATGGCCGTTTCAAAGCAGGGCTGACTTACCTAAGTAAAGACGTTGATACAGCGTTTACGTATGTAGAGCGCTTAGCTGCTTCGGTCTCATGGGAGTATCGATACTAGGGCTTGTGAAGTGTAAAAGCAGGCCTGTCATGCTATTATTCGCTTAGTCTAACGACAAGGCTTTTACCAATGATTATCAAGGAGGATAAGAGAATGGATAAAACAAAAGTGGACGATATGCTAATTCAAATGATACAGCCCAAACTCGAAGAGATTGAAACCCGCTTCTCAAACGGTGAGGGCCTAAGTAGTGAAGATATCAATACACTGCTGCTTAAGTCGCAATATAATCATATCAATCATTTAGATGAAAAATTAAATGAAGTGACCGATAGTGTGGCAAGCCTTAAAGGTGAATTTGCTGGCTTGAAAGGTGAATTTGCTGGCTTGAAAGGTGAGTTTTCTGATTTGAAAGGTGAGTTTTCTGATTTGAAAGGTGACTTTACAGGCCTAAGAGGCGAGTTTGTCGGCCTGAAAGGCGAATTCAAGTTGTTGGAACAAAAGGTAAACAAAGGCTTCGAACTTATGGGGGCTAGAATGGACG
>NZ_LWGG01000177.1:0-13744 GCF_001635365.1 Oleiphilus sp. HI0128
CAAGCAAAGACAGTGTTTCGAAATCTGGGCCGATCAGAGTGCTGGTGTTGGGTGGGAGCCTTGGAGCTGCCAGACTAAACGAAGTGCTCCCTGGTGCGATGAGCTCTTTGGGGGCAGAAATTAGACCGGAAATTTGGCACCAGACAGGGCGTAATAAGTCCGAAGGCGTGGCTGCAAGTTATGAAAAGTATGGTGTCAAAGCTCAGGTAAGTGAGTTTATTGATGATATGGCCGCAGCCTATCGCTGGGCTGACTTTGTGATCTGTCGAGCCGGTGCTTTAACCATATCTGAACTATGTGTGGCGGGCTTGGGAGCGATCCTCATCCCTTATCCTCATGCGGTCGATGACCACCAAACGCTCAATGCCCAGTATATGACCAAGGGCGGTGCGGCATGGTTATTAGACCAACAGGATTTGAGCGAGTCGACCTTGAGTGAGGTCTTGGCTCCTTTATTTAGTAAACCCGAGAGAATATCGATTTTGTCCGAGGCAGCAAGAAAATTAGCCAAAGCAGACGCAACAGAGAATGTAGCCAGTGAATGTAGGAGAGTCTGCTATGCCTGATAAACCAAATGCGAGTGTACTAAAGCATGCAGGAAGCATGGTATTGAGTGAAATTCCAGAGATGCGCCGTATCAGTCTGATCCATTTCGTAGGTATTGGTGGCGCGGGCATGTGCGGAATTGCAGAAGTGCTACGTAACCAGGGTTACCAAATCTCGGGTTCAGATTTAAATGAGTCAGCAGTGACAAAACGACTCGCTTCATTAGGAGTGAAAATCTATTTTGGGCATGATGCGGAAAATGTCGCACAAGCCGATGTAGTAGTGGTTTCTTCTGCGATTGATGAAAACAACCCGGAAGTGGCTGCAGCCAGAGAGCACCGTACGCCAATTGTTCCGCGAGCAGAAATGCTGGCTGAAATAATGCGTTATCGTCACGGTATCGCGATTGNGGGAACGCATGGCAAAACAACTACAACCAGTTTGATTGCATCGGTACTCGCCGAGGCAGGTTTAGACCCTACGTATGTGATCGGTGGTCGCTTAAATAGCGCGGGTACCAATGCAAGTCTGGGTGGGTCTCGATACCTGGTTGCTGAAGCAGATGAGAGTGATGCGTCATTCTTGCACCTTACACCGATGATTTCAGTGGTTACAAATATCGAAGCGGATCATATGCATACCTATGGTGGCGACTTCTCAAAGCTTAAACAGACCTTTGTAGACTTCCTTCATAACCTGCCGTTTTACGGTGCTGCGGTGATGTGTGTAGACGACCCAGTAGTAGAAGAAATAATGCCTCAGGTATCACGTGCCGTCCTTACTTATGGTGTGTCAGAAAGTGCGGATTATCGGGCGCATAATATTCGCCAAGACGGTATGCACAATCGCTTTACCGTACAGAGACCGGCGGGTATGAATGACCTGGATATCACGCTACAAATGCCGGGGCATCATAATGTTCTGAATGCACTGGCTGCTATCACTGTGGCGAGTGATGAGGGTGTTGAAGATGCCGCAATTCAAAGAGCCTTGGAAAGTTTCCAAGGGGTAGGGCGTCGTTTTCAGGTGTATGGCGACTACGCTGTTCAACGACAAGATACTGAAGCGAAGAGCGCTTCAAAAGTTATGTTGGTTGATGATTACGGGCATCACCCAAGTGAGGTGGAAGCGACACTCCAGGCGATTCGTGCGGGTTGGCCAGACAAACGATTGGTCATGGTTTTTCAACCGCATCGTTATAGCCGTACCAGTGACCTATATGAGGACTTCGTAAAAGTTCTCGCCAAGGTGGATGTGTTGCTCTTGATGGAAGTTTACCCCGCTGGCGAGACACCAATTCCAAGTGCTGATAGTCGCGCATTGTGCCGCAGTATTCGTCAGCGTGGTGGTGCTGAGCCAATTTATATCGATGGTGGTCACCAGGTAGATGAGGTAGTGCCGAACCTGGAAAAACTTTTGTCCACAGTGCTTCAAGACGGCGACTTATTACTTACTCAGGGGGCGGGTAGCGTCGGTCAGATAGCTATTCGTTTGTCGGAAGATGGCGAGTTGTTGGAGGCTTGTTCATGAGTTCAGTGGCGGACAAGCTAGGTAAAGTTGCCGTTATTATGGGAGGAACCTCGGCGGAGCGCGAGGTGTCTCTGAAAAGTGGTCAGGCTGTCCTGGATGGCTTGCTGCGTAAAGGTGTTGATGCCTTCAAACTGGATTTTGGTGGAGAGATTGAAGACCTGGTCAAACACATGCCTTTTGACCGGGCATTCTTAGCGCTTCATGGACGTGGTGGTGAAGATGGCACGATACAGGGTGTTTTAGAGACCCTGAATATTCCGTACTCCGGTAGTGGTGTAATGGGCTCTGCCATTGGCATGGATAAGACACGAACTAAGTACCTTTGGCAGGGGATGAATTTACCGACACCTAAGTTTAGTTATGTAGAGAAGTTGAACCCGGAAATGCTCACCCGCCTGGTTTCATTGATGGGTTTCCCGTTGGCAGTTAAACCTTCTCGTGAAGGGTCATCGATTGGTGTGTTTAAAGTAAATAATCAGACACAGCTGGAAGCCGCAGTAAGTAAGGCTCTGGAAATGGATGAGCAAGTGCTTTTGGAGCAGTGGATAGAAGGTGATGAATATACAGTTGGCTTGTTGAATGGTTCGCCATTACCGGTAATTGGCTTAAAAACCAGCCATACCTTTTATGACTATGAAGCGAAGTACGAGTCAGATTCTACACAATATTTATTACCCTCAGGCTTATCTGATGAAGAAGAGCAGAGTCTGGGGAATTTGGCGGAAAGAGCATTTAGTGCCTTAGGCTGTTCTGGCTGGGGGCGTGTCGATGTAATGCGCGATAGCAAAGGGCGCTTTTGGTTGTTAGAAGTTAACACCATACCAGGAATGACCAGCCATAGTCTGGTTCCTATGGCCGCGAAAGCTTCAGGTTTAGAGTTTGATGATTTGCTACTGGAAATACTGAAGTCAGCAGTGACAAACAAGCGCTTAAGCAAGAACAATAATAATGATAAAGGGGATAGTTAGATGGCACATAATGCTGCAATTCATGTAATGGGGCAGGGCGCTCAGTTGGCAGAAGGAAACGCTGTACGTGAAGAGACTGTTTTGGTGCTCAAGCGTGTTCTAACTGTGACGCTAATTTGTTTAGCGCTACTTGTATTACTGACTAAAAGAGACAGTCTGATACAAGTAGTTGACCACCCTATCTCATCGATCAAGGTAACAGGCGCGTTTTCTTATCTGAACGAAAGTGAAGTGACACAAGCGTTGAGTGGTTTAGTCGGCGCCGGATTTATAGCGACTGACTTAAAAGACGTTCAAACACGAGTAGAGGGCTTGGCCTGGGTTAACAGTGCGACTGTGAGTAGAGTCTGGCCGGGCGAAATCAAGCTGCTAATAAATGAACAAGTTGCGGTGAGTCAGTGGAATGACGGAGCGTTGCTCAATGCAGAAGGTGTTGTCTTTAAGCCTGCTGAACTAAGAAGTGATTTATTGGTTTTACCGCAACTGATCGGCAGTGAGCAGTTCAGTGCGTCGAAGAAAAATATGATGTATTCAACGCTCGGAGTACTACAGCAAGGCCTTAAAGAGTATGGCTTGGCTATTAGAGCGCTGGAATTGAAACCTAGAAATGTCTGGAATATGACCTTGAGTAATGGTGTGGCGGTCGCAATGGGTGAAATTAAGCTACAAGATCGCGAAGGGCAGCAGAACCTTGAAGCCAAGCTGGAACGAGTTGGTAAGGTTTTCAGCTCCAGAGCAAATATTGACGTGGCGAATATTAGCCGAATCGACGCTCGCTACCCGAACGGTGTAGCGATCAAGTGGCGATCCGGTAAAAAGTAAGAATTAGGAATGTGTTTGTGAGCCGGGCATCGGATGGCCTTAGGCTTCGCGAAAGCAAAGTTGGTACAAAAGTAACGTGGGAACACCAGAATGGCTGGCTCATTAGAAAATGAATTTACCGTGGGGTTGGATATTGGAACCTCCAAAATTGTTGCAATTGTTGGCAAGAAGAATAGTGAAGGACAGATCGAAATAGTTGGTATCGGTTCGCACCCTTCTCGTGGCTTAAAGAGAGGGGTTGTTGTCAATATTGAGTCAACAGTTAACGCAATTCAACGAGCTGTCGAAGAGGCTGAGCTGATGGCAGGGTGCCAGATTCACTCTGTCTATGCAGGAATAGCCGGGAGCCATATTCGCAGTATGAATTCGCACGGCATTGTTGCGGTTCGAGATCGAGAAGTTGTTCAGGCCGATATTGATCGTGTTATCGATGCTGCACAGGCTGTGGCAATACCAGCAGACCAGAAAGTGCTGCACATTCTCCCTCAGGAGTTTGTGATTGATAGCCAGGAAGGCATTAAAGAGCCTTTGGGTATGTCTGGTGTGCGTCTAGAAGCAAAGGTGCACTTGGTGACCTGTGCGGTTAACGCAGCTCAGAATATAGAAAAGTGTGTGCAGAAGTGTGATCTGGACGTTGATGACATTATTTTAGAGCAGTTGGCTTCAAGCTATGCGGTGCTCACTGACGATGAGAAAGAGTTAGGTGTCTGTGTTGTGGATATTGGTGGTGGAACAACCGACATCGCAATATTTACCGGTGGTGCGATTCGTCATACCGCAGTAATCCCGATAGCGGGCGACCAGGTGACGAATGATATTGCCATGGCACTGCGTACACCGACACAAAACGCGGAAGAGATAAAGATTAAATATGCCTGTGCCTTGACGCAATTGGCCGGTGCAGAAGAAACCATAAAAGTGCCTAGTGTTGGGGATCGCCCACCACGAGACTTGTCTCGGCAGGCATTGGCTGAGGTGGTTGAACCTCGCTATGAAGAGTTATTTACCTTGATACAGTCAGAGTTACGTAGAAGTGGCTTTGAAGATGTAATTGCCGCCGGGATTGTGTTAACGGGCGGGACGTCAAAGATGGAAGGCGTTGTTGAGTTAGCAGAAGAGATATTCCATATGCCTGTCAGATTAGCATCCCCGCAGGGTGTATCTGGTTTGGCGGATGTCGTCAATAATCCGATGTATGCAACGGGCGTTGGTTTATTGATGTATGGACTGAAGCAGAGGACAACGGATAGTGAGCCGATGATGAGGTCTGAGGGAGGCGAAAGTTTTATGGAAAAAATAAAAACATGGTTTACCGGCAACTTCTAAAAATTGCCTACAAAAACCAACAATACAAAGCAGCAACTAGCAGATTGAAAATATAATATTAGGAGAAAGAGTGATGTTTGAACTCGTAGAGAATGTTTCACAAAACGCAGTAATAAAAGTCGTTGGTGTCGGCGGTGGCGGTGGTAACGCAGTGCGCCACATGCTATCTGGCGATGTAGACGGTGTAGAGTTTATTTGTGCAAATACAGACTCACAAGCTCTAAAAGATCTAGAAAACAAAGCAGTTATCCAATTGGGTAGCACAATTACTAAAGGCCTTGGTGCAGGCGCGAATCCTGAGATTGGACGTCAAGCGGCTTTAGAAGATAAAGAGCGCATTGCGGAAACCCTAAAGGGTGCTGACATGGTATTTATTACTGCCGGTATGGGCGGCGGTACAGGTACGGGTGGAGCACCGATTGTGGCTGAAGTAGCGCGTGAATTAGGTATTTTGACGGTTGCTGTTGTGACTAAGCCTTTTCCTTTTGAAGGCGGCAAGCGTATGAAAATCGCTGAAGCAGGTTTGCAGGAACTGGCTGAGAATGTTGATTCCTTGATCACGATTCCAAATGAAAAACTGCTATCAGTTTTAGGTAAAAATACGACCTTGCTTGATGCATTTGGTGCAGCGAATGACGTACTTCAAGGGGCTGTTCAAGGTATTGCGGATCTAATTATCCGCCCAGGTATGATCAACGTTGACTTTGCAGACGTAAAAACAGTTATGTCTGAAATGGGCATGGCTATGATGGGTACCGGTTCAGCATCGGGTGAAGAGCGAGCTAAGGAAGCTGCAGAGGCTGCGATTAGAAGCCCGCTGCTAGAAGACATTAACCTTCAGGGTGCGCGTGGTATCTTGGTTAACATTACTGCGGGTGTTGACTTGAACTTGGGTGAGTTCTCGGAAGTGGGTAATATTGTAGAAGAATTTGCTTCAGACTCAGCAACAGTTGTTGTAGGTACGGTTATCGATCCTGAGATGACAGATGAACTAAAAGTAACAGTTGTTGCAACAGGTTTGTCAGCTGCAATGGATAAGCCGGTTAAGGTTGTTGACAATACGCCGACTAAAAAGGACGGTACGCTAGATTACGGTGAATTGGAGCGCCCAGCTGTAAGTCGCCGTCGTCCAAGCGTTGACCGCGTAGGTAATGCTGCGGTTGATACGAGCAAAACTGATGCGGCTCCAAGTGTTGATTACTTGGATATACCAGCATTTTTGAGGCGTCAAGCGGATTAATTATCCGCGCCTAATATTACATCTTGATGAATAGTTGAACGTTTTAGTTGGGAAATTCGGCGCATTCTGTTATTATGCGCCTGTTTTTTGACCAGTTCAGCAATTTATAAAGGTTGATAGAAATCAAAATATGATTAAACAGCGCACATTAAAGAATACAATTCGAGCCACTGGAGTGGGTCTTCATTCAGGTAAAAAGGTGTATTTAACGCTTATGCCTGCACCGATCGACTCAGGGATTGTGTTTTGTCGTACCGATTTGTCTCCAGCTGTGGAGATAGAAGCGCGTGCGGAAAACGTAGGTGAGACTTTGCTTTCAACAACGCTTGTTAAAGACGGCGTTAAAGTAGCGACTGTAGAGCATTTGCTTTCAGCCATGGCTGGTTTAGGTATTGATAACTGCCGTGTTGAGTTAAGTGCTGAAGAAGTACCCATTATGGATGGTAGTGCTGGTCCTTTTGTTTTTCTAATCCAGTCTGCGGGAATTGAAGAGCAAGAAGCGGCTAAGAAGTTTATTCGCATCACCAAAGAAGTGACGATCGAAGAAGACGGTAAGAAAGCGACGTTTGTGCCTTTTAATGGCTTCAAAGTTGGCTTTTCAATTGACTTTGATCACCCTGTTTTTCATCAGGGTACTCAAGATGCGGCGATTGATTTCTCGAGCACCTCGTTTGTAAAAGAAGTAAGCCGTGCCCGGACTTTTGGTTTTATGCGTGACTTTGAACGTTTGCAAGCAATGAATCTAGCTCAAGGCGGTAGTTTCGATAACGCAATTGTTGTTGATGACTACAAGGTCTTGAACGAAGATGGTTTGCGTTATGACGATGAGTTCGTAAAACACAAAATTTTGGATGCTATCGGCGACTTATACTTATTGGGCAATAGCTTGATTGGTGAGTTTAAAGGTTACAAGTCTGGTCATGACTTGAACAACAAGTTGCTGCGAAAACTCATCAAGGAAACCGATGCTTGGGAAGTGAATACTTTCGAAGACGCAAGTACAGCTCCAATTTCATATATGAAGCCAGTGTTAGCTGCTTAAGTGGCTGCATAAGAGAAAACCAGCGAGCCGGATATATTGATACTAATCTGCTAATCAGTATGTCTGGCTAACTGAAGTAAAATCTTTTTTAGTTTCAAATCATCAGTATGCTCAGCTTCTTCTCTTAGAATCTGGGCATTTTTTTTGCTTAAGTGTTTAGGTGTACTTGGCGTATCAATGGGTGCTTTGTTTGAAAATGCCCCTTTGGGTCGCACTTTGATTTTGATCTGCTCTATTCTCTCTGGGTGAATTTTTGCATTGAGCATAGATATCACCTGCTCTTGAGAGAAACGGAATTTGGTCATGAGCGCTGCAGACGAGCAGGTGAGGGTGAGCCTGCCTTGGCTAAAGGCGTTTATTTGAAACTTGCCTTTAAAAGCGCTTGGCAAGGTTTCGTCAAACAGAACTTCCAGCGACTTTCGGCTGGCGGCCTGTTTAATCAGAGACTGAAGATTGTTTGATTTCGCACTCAGTCTTTTCAAGCTGATTTTAGGGGCAAACTTTTGCTGCTTTGGTTGTCTCATAAACTTAAAAGTGTGACAGGCTAAATTGGCTTTGCTAAGTTCGGCGTGACAAGGCTCAAGAGCAAAGCGACTAGCGCTTGCAAAGAGCTTGATGCTTGGTCAAACTAGCGCAAATTGAGTCATGGAATGACATCATGGAATAGGGATATGCTAAAAGAACGATATAAGAAAAGCTATGAATATTATTTTTGTTGGTCGAAACCACGGAAAGTCTAAAACTTATCAGTTAGGAAATAAGCAGCTCGTCATTGTTGGTGCGCTATTTGTTTTTCTCATGGCCGTACTAGTGTTTTCGGGCTACCGTCTACAGACCTGGGTGGCCGGAGAAGCCGAGTCGACTTTAGATAAAGAAATAATTGTTGGTTGGCAGCAAGATATCAACGCACAAAAGAAACAAGTGACCAGGATTAAGCGAGCAGCTCAGGAAAAGGTTGATGCGCTAACCTTAAGAATGGGTGATATGCAGGCCAGACTGTTACGCCTTGATGCGCTTGGTCAAAGACTGACAGAAGTAGCGAAGCTAAAGAATGGCGAATTTGACTTCAGTGCGAGCCCTGCGCTAGGTGGCCCCACCGATGCAAAGCTGGGCGAGTCTTACGTGCTGCCAGGCATTGTTGAAAGTCTTGATCAGATTGACCGACAACTTACTGATAGTGAGCAGCAGCTAGAAGTGATTGACGCGCTGTTTGTTAGCCGCAAAACCCAAGAAGAATTATTTATTGCCGGCCGCCCCATTACCTGGGGATGGATGTCCTCAGCCTATGGCTACCGAACAGACCCTTTTTCAGGAAAGCGTGCCTGGCATGCCGGAGTAGACTTCGCAGGTAAGGAAGATAGTGACATCATCGCCGTTGCCTCGGGCGTCGTTACATACTCAGGTGACCGCTACGGTTACGGTAACTTAGTTGAAGTCAACCATGGTGGAGGCTTCACAACCCGCTATGCTCACTGTAAAGAACTCAAAGCAAAAGTAGGCGATATTGTCGACAAAGGCCAAGTGCTCGCATCAATGGGCAGCACCGGCCGCTCAACCGGCCCTCACGTGCACTATGAAGTACGCAAAAACGGCAAAGTCATTAACCCCAAGAAGTATATTCATCGTCGTTAGTAGTGCTTAGCTACAGGAACCCGGTATTAGTATCACCGAGCTAACTAAGTTTATATAGATAGGTGTGTTGATCATGGACGTCAGCGTTGATGCAAGGGTAAAGTTTCAGTTTATTGAAGTGTTATTGCAATGGGAAGGCAAGCTAACGACGCGGAAACTGATAGAGCAATTCGGTATCTCCCGTACTAGCGCTCAGAAATGGATCACCGAATACCGAAGCGCTGTTCCTCAAAACCTAGATCTCTATGACAGCAATGAAAAATGCCATCGTCCTAGTGATCAATTTCAACCTTGCTTTACTTCCGGAGAGCTTGAAGAATACCTTAGCTTTTTTGATGGTGGCTGGGTCAGCTCGCACTTGCAACTGATAGCGCCTCCAGTCAGAAATATCAAGCAGTATAAAGCCAAAATGTTTAACCAAAGCCTAGATAACCCATATGTTGAGTTAGTCGGTGGTTCTAATGGGGAAAAGCACAGACGTTTTATTGAGTTTGGCCCGGTAATGAATGAGCCTGTCTCAGGGAGCTTTAATCAGTTTGGCCTCTCAAAAAACGCAACCGTCCCCTGGTTTTAAACCCGTCGAATTAGGCGGGTTTAAATCGGCATATGCTTTACATATGCTTGTGCTGGGTGTAGCCTGATACTTAAGCAGTAGCTGTTATCGAGAGGAGAGTACTTATGAGAACCGTATCTATCTTTAAGAATGGCAAGAATCAGGCGGTTCGTCTTCCTAAAGACATGGAGTATGAAGGAGTGAGTGACCTGGAAATCGTAAAGGAAGGCGATACCATTATTCTTCGCCCTTCCAAGCCCAGCTGGTTGTCTTTAGCCGATACTGAGAAAGCGGATGACGATTTTCTGATTGAACGTGAAGATGTGATTGAAGACCAAGGACGGTTTTAAATGAAACAAACGTATATGCTGGATACCTGTATCTGCAGCTTTATCATGCGAGAGCACCCTGTTGTGGTGCTTAAGAAGCTACAAACCGTGTCAGAAAAGCATTGGATTGTTATTTCTGCAATTACCTATTCTGAAATGCGCTACGGTGCAATTAGTCGAAAAGCATCTCCAAAGGTCAATCAGTGGATTGATCAATTCATCACTAGGCTTGATGCTATCCTCCCTTGGGATGAAAAAGCAGTAGATTGTTCTGCGTTGGTTAAAAAGCAATTGAGTGAACTGGGCACACCTATCGGAGCAAACGATATAGCCATTGCAGGTCATGCGATGGCGGCGGGAAGTATTGTTGTGACAAATAATACTCGTGAATTTTGTCGTGTTGTGGGTTTGCGGGTTGAAGACTGGGTTGATTCTTAGTTTTTAATTGAAAATACGAAAATTTTCTGCTCTTTAACAAATTAATAAAATCAGTAAGTTACAACGTAGGTGGTTTTTTTGATGTTTTGGACCAAATTAACCTTACTTATTGTTGTAGCTAATTTTTTTCGCGTTAAACTACTGTTCACTGCCGCATAGGCAGCTTAGAAGTTTTAGGTGAATGGGGCGCATTGCCTGTTTATATTTACTACCGCACAGGTAGCATAGTAAGACTTCACTCGCTGTCGCCGAAGCCTTATCGAGTATTCACAATATTTAAAGGTAAAGCTTTTAGTTAACTAGAGCCTCAACCTCCAAAAACCTGACCCATTTCGCTATTTATCGACTTTTCTTTTGTTTTTCTCTTCTCTGCCCTTGTATTACTTCATCTCATACCCATTTTAGCCTTTGAGCCTGGTTTCAATTCACTGTAGACTTGAACTTATTTTTTCAACAATAATCAGGGATCGCTGTTTCATCTTTGGCTTATCACGCCGAACGTGACCATTAGAAATCAATGTGCGGGCGCATTCTATAGAATAGCGCTCTGTCTGCAGAGCTCTCAATTAACAAGATACGAATATAGAAGATCATTATGTTTTCATCAGCAATGACCAAGATTTTTGGTAGTAAGAACAAGCGCGAACTCAAGAGAATGAGAAAGGTCGTCACGAAGATAAACGCTTTGGAAGAGGATCTTTCCAAACTAGATGATGAAAGCTTAAAAGCTAAAAGTGCAGAGTTTAAGAAGCGAGTTGGTGAGGGTGAGAGCCTGGATCAGATTTTGCCTGAAGCTTTTGCAGTGTGTCGTGAGGCTGGTAAGCGTGTCTTATCTATGCGTCATTTCGATGTTCAGTTGATTGGTGGTATGACGCTGCACGAAGGTCGAATATCAGAGATGAGAACTGGTGAAGGTAAAACGCTGGTAGCAACCTTGGCTGTATACCTTAATGCTCTGGAAGGTAAGGGTGTGCACGTTGTGACCGTGAACGACTACCTTGCAAAGCGTGACTCCAAATGGATGGAGCCACTCTATAACTTTTTGGGCTTAAGTGTTGGTGTTGTCTATGGTGGCCAGCAGCCAGATGAAAAGAGAGCAGCTTACCAGTCAGACATCACCTATGGTACTAATAACGAGTTTGGTTTCGATTACTTGCGTGACAATATGGCCTTCAATCTTGAAGGTAAGTATCAGCGTGGTCTGAACTTTGCGATTGTCGATGAAGTTGATTCGATCCTGATTGATGAAGCGCGTACGCCTTTGGTTATATCTGGCGCAGTTGAGGACAGTTCCAAGCGTTATAAGCAGATTAATGCTTTGGTACCGATGCTGAAGAAAGCGGAGGTAGGTGAAGACGATAAGCCTATTGATGACGGTCACTTCACAATTGATGAAAAATCGAAAAATGTCGATTTGACTGAAGCGGGTCATACCTATCTTGAAGGACTCTTAATTGAGCATGGCGTGCTGGAAGAGGGCGATAGCCTTTACGCTGCGACTAACCTGAACATACTGCACCACGTCTATGCCGCTTTGCGTGCGCATTACCTATATGTGAAAGATGTCGATTATATCGTTCAGAATAAGCAAATTGTTATTATCGATGAACATACCGGCCGAACCATGGCTGGTCGTCGTTGGGGCGAAGGTTTGCACCAGGCGATAGAAGCTAAAGAGAATGTTGCAATTCAGGCTGAAAGCCAGACTTTGGCTTCAACCACCTTCCAGAACTTCTTCCGAATTTATTCGAAACTGGCTGGTATGACGGGTACGGCGGATACCGAAGCATTCGAGTTCCAGCAAATTTATGGTTTGGATGTTGTCGTTATTCCGACAAACAAAGAGATTCAGCGAATTGATCATAACGACCTGATCTATCTGACGCAGGAAGAAAAATACCAAGCGATCATTGATGAAGTAAAAGCTGTGGTTGCGCAAAAGCGCCCGATACTAGTGGGTACTGCATCTATTGAATCATCTGAATTTTTGTCTGCATTACTTAAGAAAGCAGGCATTAAGCACAGTGTATTGAATGCGAAGCAGCATGCTCAAGAAGCTCAGATCGTTGCGCAAGCCGGTTTGCCGGGTGTTGTAACCATTGCGACGAACATGGCTGGTCGTGGCACGGATATTGTTCTGGGTGGTAATTGGGAAGCTGAAATTAAAGCATTGAAAGACCCAAGTGATGACAAGATCGCTAAAATCAAAGCTGACTGGGAAGTACGAAATAAAGCCGTACTTGAGGCAGGCGGGTTGCATATTTTGGGTACCGAACGTCACGAGTCTCGTCGAATCGATAACCAGCTTCGTGGACGATCTGGCCGTCAGGGTGACCCAGGTAGTACCCGTTTCTTCTTGTCTTTAGAAGATAACTTGATGCGTCTGTTTGCCTCGGATCGTGTACGTAACATCATGCAAGCCTTGGGTATGGACAAAGGTGAGGCCATCGAGCACAAGATGGTGAGTAATGCGATTGAAAAGGCTCAGCGTAAAGTAGAAGGCCGTAACTTTGATATTCGTAAGTCCTTACTGGAATACGATGATGTGGCGAACGATCAGCGTAGTGTGATTTATGAGCAGCGTAACTCGGTGATGGAGTCTGATGATATTTCAGATATCGTTGCAGCGATTCGCGAAGAAGTTGTTGATGATACGATCAGTCGCTTTATTCCACCGCAAAGCCTAGACGAGCAGTGGGATATCGCCGGGCTTGAAAGCCATCTTGACTCAGAGTTTGCGGTTAAACTCCCCGTACAAGAATGGTTGGATAGTGACGATAGCTTGCACGAAGAAACCTTGCGAACCAAGATTATTGAAGAGATCGTTAAAGTTTACAAAGAGAAAGAAGAGACGGCGGGTGCGCAGTCTATGCGTAACTTCGAGAAACAAGTGTTTCTACATATTCTTGATACGCTTTGGAAGGAGCACTTGGCATCAATGGATGCATTACGTCAGGGTATCCATCTACGCAGCTACGCTCAGAAAAACCCTAAGCAGGAATACAAGCGAGAAGCATTTGTTCTATTTGAATCGATGCTGGGCAATTTGAAAAATGACGTGGTACGTGTGACCAGTCACGTGAAGATTCAGACTCAAGACGAGGCTGAAGAGCTAGAGCGACGCAGACAGCAAGAGCTAGAACAGCAATTGGGCCGGGCAAAGACTGAACATGCAGATGCCAATGCAGCCGGTAGTGAAGGTGGCTCGGCTCCGGCGGCTGAAGAAAAGCAGGCCCCTGTGACGCGAGAAGGCCGTAAAGTAGGGCGTAATGAGCCTTGCCCATGTGGCTCGGGCAAGAAGTATAAGCAGTGCCACGG
>NZ_LWGG01000178.1:0-886 GCF_001635365.1 Oleiphilus sp. HI0128
CGGCATAAACATTACACTGCCCACAGTTTAAACTCTCTAGCGCAAACAGCGCTCACCCAAGCAGGACTTCCGATGAAAAAAACTTATCAATTAGCTCACCCAAAAATCAAAGTGCCTCGCGTTGTCGACTCAGTAAAACATGACATCAGAAAGTTTCTCAAAAAGGAACGTAAGAAGCCTCTACCTTCTGGCACTAAATATTGGGGTTTTGATTGTAAGTTTGGTCAATCAGAAGAAGCGGCTGTGGAAATTCAGCTGCCCTCTTTGATGAGCCATATCGATGAACTGGTTGCGAATAACATTATGACTATCTACGTGGAAATCACTGCTAAAGCCGTTTCACCTGATGGCAATTCGATTCAACAGGAATATTAGACAGTAAACCCTAAGGCAGCGTGACTCAAAGGTAAAAAGAAATGATGAACACCAAGATATATAAAGCCGTCCACGGGCTTGCAGAAAAGCTAATGGCAGCAGCGAAAAAAGATGACCAAGAAACCTTTGATTCGCTCTACTCTGAACTCAAGGCGATCTGTCTAGATAATGAAGATACAGATAAGGATCACCCTGTTCAATGGGAAACATTAGCTGACTTTTCAGAAGACTTAAGCGATGCGATAGCCATTTATGAAAAGGCCCTAAAGAAGTCTGTCGATATTAATTCAAAAGACCATATGTCTTCAGTGGCATACTCAATGGCGACCTTGCAGGTCGAGCTCGGCCAGACTGAGGAAGCAATCAAAAACCTGCAAAACGCTAAAGTTAGCGCCAATAAAATTGAAGATGACTCACTTAAACGAGAGATCAACGAATTACTTGATTCCTTAGCAAGCCCGATGGAATAAGCATAACCGGGCACACTTTATTCGCCCTTAAGATAGTTTCA
>NZ_LWGG01000179.1:0-1004 GCF_001635365.1 Oleiphilus sp. HI0128
TGATTAGAGGCTGGCCTTGGTCGACTACAGTGTCGTTTTCAGTTGCGTTGTCAGAAGTCTTACTCATGTCTTTACTATGCTTAGCTTATTACGGAGGCCATGTTATGACTGCTTAGGCTTGTCGTTTTGCGTATTGCTTTGAAGGTCTTTTGACGAATCAGGCTCTTTTGGTGCCTGAAACAGCTTGTCATACTCATCTCTTGGTAAGGGCTCGAACTCTTCAGCTTCTTTGAGGGCGTCTTTAACGGTATTCTGGATCATTTCGACATCTTCATTAATGTCCAAACTCTCGCCCTGCTTTTTAAGCTCGCTTTTTAGGTCTTCGAGTTCTATCTGGCGATTTATTTCCTGAGTGAACTGGCTGGTCATGCGGCGTGCTTTGCCAAACCAGCGACCCAGAGTTCTAGCGGCAACGGGCAGGCGCTCGGGTCCTAAAACCAATAGGCCGATGATAGCGATTAAGACGAGCTCTAAAAAACCAACGTCAAACATAGTATTCGATAGCTAGTGCCTGATCAGGGTTACTTTTGTTGCTCTTTATCATTGCTTTCGACTTTTTCAGCTTTGCCTTCGATGATGTCGCTGTCTTTCTTTTCTACAGCGGCTTTCTCATCATCTTTTATGGCTTTTTTAAAGCCTTTTACGGCGCCACCCAAGTCTCCGCCCATATTGCGTAGTTTCTTGGTGCCGAAAATAAGTGCTACGATCAATAATATAATCAGTAGCTGCATTGGACTGATACCCATAACCTTCTCCTATTTCTGTTTACGAGATGCTTTTTCTTCAAGGCCTGATAAGTCAAAACGACGCTCAAGTTCTTGAAGGATGTCCTTAGCTTCGAGGTCCAGGTGTGAAAGCATTACCAGGCTGTGAAACCATAAATCAGCGGTTTCATAGACTAAGGCTTTCTTACCTTCGTCATCCTGAGCATCTTTGGCTGCAAGAATTGCTTCGGTGCACTCTTCACCGACCTTTTCCAATATTTTATTTAAGCCTTTGGCGTG
>NZ_LWGG01000180.1:0-1583 GCF_001635365.1 Oleiphilus sp. HI0128
AAACGAAAAAGCAGGACTTTGCCTCAGGGCATGGCGTAACAACCAACGAGGATCGTGGCTGGGAGGATGGCTATCGCCGTCGTTGGCAGCACGATAAAATTGTACGATCAACACATGGGGTCAACTGTACTGGCTCATGTAGTTGGAAGATTTATGTTAAGGATGGCCTGGTAACCTGGGAAACCCAGCAAACTGATTATCCTCGTACGCGCCCTGACCTTCCTAACCACGAGCCACGCGGCTGTCCTCGTGGTGCGAGTTATTCCTGGTACATCTATAGTGCAAACCGCTTGAAGTACCCAAAGGTACGTAAAGCTCTATTGAAGCTATGGCGCGAAGCTAAAGCCCAGCATAGTGACCCGGTTAAAGCTTGGGAATCGATTGTTAACGATCCGGCAAAAGCTAAATCCTACAAAGAAAAACGTGGTATGGGCGGCTTGGTTCGTTCTGACTGGAAAGAAGTTAATGAGCTGATTGCTGCTTCTAACGTTTACACTGCTAAGAAATATGGTCCTGACCGTATTACCGGCTTCTCGCCAATTCCTGCGATGTCGATGGTTTCTTATGCGGCAGGTGCTCGTTACTTATCCTTGATCGGTGGTAACTGCCTAAGCTTCTATGACTGGTACTGTGATTTGCCACCAGCATCTCCTCAGATTTGGGGTGAGCAGACTGACGTACCAGAATCTGCAGACTGGTATAACTCTGGCTACATCATTGCTTGGGGTTCTAACGTTCCACAAACGCGTACACCTGATGCTCACTTCTTCACTGAAGTTCGCTATAAGGGTACTAAGACTGTATCCGTTACACCTGACTACTCAGAAGTTGCGAAGTTGACCGATGAGTGGATTCACGCGAAGCAAGGTACTGACTCAGCAGTAGCGATGGCAATGGGCCACGTTATTCTGAAAGAGTTTCACGTAGATAAGCCAAGTGCTTACTTCACTGAATACGTGCGTACCAAGACTGATTTCCCTTACTTGGTTATGTTAGAAGAGTCTGATCAAGGCTTACAGCAAGGTCGCTTCCTAAGAGCCTCTGATCTCGATGGTAACTTGGGTCAAGAAAACAACCCTGAGTGGAAGACGATTGCAGTTAACGATGCGAGCAATGAGTTGGTTTCACCTACCGGTTCAATAGGTTATCGCTGGGGTGAAAAAGGTAAGTGGAATATTGATCAGCTAGACGGTAATACCGGCGAAGAGATCAAATTAGGCTTATCACTAAAAGATAGTGCAGACGAAGTGGTTGAAGTTTCCTTCCCTTACTTCGGTGGACAAGAGCACGAATACGGTTATTTTGATCATACTGATCACGATGCGAATCAACTACGTAAAGTACCTGCTAAGAAAATTAAGTTAGCAGATGGTAGTGAGAAGTTGGTTGCAACTGTATTTGACCTGACTCTTGCAAACTACGGTGTTGAGCACGGTTTAAACTGTGCAAATTCAGCATCAAGTTTTGACGAAGACAAGCCATACACGCCAGCATGGCAAGAAAAAATCACCGGTACGCCGCGTGAGCAGATCATCAAGATCGCACGAGAGTTTGCAGACAATGCAAACAAGACGACTGGTCGC
>NZ_LWGG01000181.1:0-898 GCF_001635365.1 Oleiphilus sp. HI0128
CTCGTCGGTAGTTGTCGGTGCGATCAGGAAGATAGAGTCCAGATCATTTTCTTTCAGAAATGGTACAAGAGATTCAGCCTCTTCAGGCGGCAAGTCGACGATTAACGCACCATCAACACCAACCTCGGCAGCTTCAATAGCAAATTTTTCGTAACCTTTAATTTCCAAGGGGTTTAGGTAGCCCATCAATACGACCGGAGTATCTTGGTCTGTTTCACGAAATTCCTTCACCATCGAAAATATATCATCAAGCGATACATTGTGTTCAAGTGCACGCTCGCAGGCTAACTGAATTACCGGGCCATCGGCCATCGGGTCGGAAAATGGCACGCCAAGCTCGATTATGTCTGCGCCAGCTTCGACTAAGGTATGCATAATCTCAACCGTTGCGCCCGGTCTAGGGTCACCGCCAGTTACGTATGGGATTAATGCTTTTTTACCTTCGGCTTGCAAGTTCTCTAATACAGATTGAATACGACTCATAACTACACCTCAATTCCATCTATGCCAGCAACGGTATGAATATCTTTATCACCACGACCTGAAAGGTTAATGATCATAATTTTATCGGATGACATCGTCGCCGCCTTTTTAATTCCATAGGCGATTGCATGACTTGACTCAAGTGCAGGCATAATACCCTCAACTAGCGTTAGGCGACGGAATGCAGCAAGTGCCTCATCGTCGGTAACCGACACGTAATTTGCTCGCTTCATGTCCTTCAACCAGGAATGCTCAGGACCAACGCCTGGATAATCAAGCCCTGCAGAAATAGAGTGAGTGCCCTGAATCTGGCCAGCCTTATCAGACATCAAGTAGGTACGATTTCCGTGAAGAACTCCCGGAGCGCCAGCGCATAGCGGCGCAGCATGCTCACCAGTCTCGATACCGTGTCCTC
>NZ_LWGG01000182.1:0-1099 GCF_001635365.1 Oleiphilus sp. HI0128
GCATTTGTGTTTTTCATCAGCGTTTCTCCACTAATACTATGCCAAAGTGGCCACTAGCCCAGCCATTTAGATGTATTGCTCACAACGGTGAAATTAATACGATTGAAGGCAATAGAAACTGGTCTACAGCGAGAACAAGCAAGTTTGCTACAGACGAACTGCCTGAGCTGGGAGAATTATCTCCTTTGGTGAATCGTACTGGTTCAGATTCTTCCAGTATGGATAATATGCTTGAGGTACTTCTGGCAGGTGGTGTAGACCTATTCCGTGCCGTTCGTATGATGATTCCACCTGCATGGCAGAACGTTGACACCATGGATAGCGAACTACGTGCTTTCTATGAATATAACAGTATGCATATGGAACCATGGGATGGACCGGCTGGTCTGGTTCTAACTGACGGCCGTTACGCCGTCTGTTTACTGGATAGAAACGGTTTGCGCCCAAGTCGTTGGGTTATCACTAAGAATGGTTACATTACAGTTGCATCCGAAATTGGAACTTATGGCTATAAGCCGGAAGATGTTGTTGCTAAGGGTCGAATTGGTCCTGGACAGATTCTAGCGGTTGATACTGAAACGGGTGAAGTGCTACATACTGATGATATCGATAGCCGCCTTAAGTCTGCTCACCCTTATAAAAAGTGGCTAAAAGAAAACGCGGTTCGTATTGAGGCAACGCTAGACAAAGATCATGAAGCGTTCCAAGCAATGGATGCTGATACCCTAAAGACGCACATGAAGATGTTCCAGGTGACTTTCGAGGAACGAGATCAGGTATTGCGTCCATTAGCTGAGGCGGGCCAGGAAGCAGTAGGTTCGATGGGTGATGATACGCCAATGGCAGTATTGTCGACTCGTGTTCGTTCAGTTTCAGACTACTTTAGACAGAAGTTTGCTCAGGTGACTAACCCACCGATTGATCCATTGCGTGAAGCGATTGTTATGTCTCTGGAAACCTGTGTGGGTGTAGAGCAGAACGTATTTGAAGAAACGCCTGAGCATGCGAAGCGAATTATTTTGGCTACGCCGGTACTGACACCTGCGAAGTTTAGCTGCTTTAGCTCGGATAAAGATGGTTTTGAACATGCCTTGATTAG
>NZ_LWGG01000183.1:0-1310 GCF_001635365.1 Oleiphilus sp. HI0128
CCACAGACAGGCATGGAAACGGCCCGACTATCAGTACGCCGATAACCTTTACAACCCTGGCCTCACCAGACACCATGGCACCCATTATTATCGGCAGCCCATTAATACAGAATATTACACATCAAAGCGTCGTCATTCGCTGGAAAACTAGTGAGCCTGCAACGACTCGTCTAGTAATCGGTACTTCGATAGATGAGCTTGAGCAAATTGAAAGTAAAAACGGTTTAAGGGCTTCGCATACTTTGCCAGTGACCGGCTTACAGCCTGATACATTTTATTACTTCCAAGTTCAGACCGCTGATGCGCAAGGTAATCTTGCAATGAGTGAGGTTATGTCCTTCCGCAGTAAAGTTAGAGGCCATCAAGGCGATCCTCACTTTATGTCGGAAGTGGAGGTTCTCGAACTTAGCGGTGCCACGCTTAGTGTCTACTGGGAAACCGATGTAAACGCTGATGCGCGATTGGTATGTACAAGCGCCGCCGCGACGCTTGAAGTGCACGTATCTAAACCAACTAAGAAACACACGCTTACTTTGACCACTTTAGTGGAAGGTAATAGCTATACTTGTACCGCATATTCCACTGATCATCACGGATATACAGCAAGCAAGCAAATTAATACGCTTATCGAAGTTGCCTCTAGTAAGCTAAGAAGTATTTCAACAAGTTCAGACAACACTGCGCCAATTCTGACCGCAACACCGGTTCTTGAAAGTTTCGGTGAGCTTGCAAGCTTAAGCTTAGTAAGTGATGAATTGTCGGTTGTATTTGTAGAATATAGACCTGAAGGTTCTGCTGATTGGCAAGCAGCGGGCTCACAATCCGAGAAGCTGTCGCACTTTATTCTGCTTCAAGAGCTAATCCCCAATAGCAGCTATGAGCTACGATATGTGTTGGCTGACATTGTGGGCAACCAAACATCTTTCCAAACAATTTCTTTTAACTCCGGTAGCTTGATCGATCTACCCTTGCCTGCTTTCAGCTCGCAGCCGGACGTAAGCTTTATTTCAACAAACACCGCGCTTGTTGAATGGGCCAATACCGATCAAGCAATTGGCCAGGTAAGCTTTGGTACGGCGATCGATGACTTATCTTACAAAGAAGCCAATATAGATAGTGCGCTGAGTCACCAAGTGAATCTTGTGAACCTTGATCCTGCGACTCATTATTATGTTCGTGTAGACGCTTATAATTTACTTGGCGAAATGGTTAGCAGTGACACCCTTAGTTTTGTTACGTCTGCTACAAGCGATAATGCAGACAGTGATAATGACGGCTTGCCGGATGTATGGGAGATCCAGTTCGGCTTG
>NZ_LWGG01000184.1:0-1024 GCF_001635365.1 Oleiphilus sp. HI0128
TGGAGACACACCTAAAAAGGCTTTTATCTTTTCTCTGTTTTTATCTTTTCTCTGTGTAGGCCGCAGGCCGCTCTGTGCCCTCTGTGGTGAACCGTCTTTTGTGTTTTGATCTTTAAGGGATAAACCGAAGAACCACAGAGGACACCGGGCGCTTCGCTGCACAGAGGAAGAGATGGAGACACACCTAAAAAGGCTTTTATCTTTTCTCTGTTTTTATCTTTTCTCTGTGTAGGCCGCAGGCCTCTCTGTGCCCTCGGTGGTGAACCGTCTTTTGTGTTTTGATCTTTAAGGGCAGTCTTTAGCGACAGAAAAAACTACACCCACTGCCTGCTTAGATGTATAATCTGCCGCCTATTTTTTAAGCAACTCTTTTCGCAAGCGATTGATATTTAGATGACCGACACCACGACCAAGAAGCTTTTTATTAAAACTCACGGCTGCCAGATGAACGAGTATGATTCATCTCGCATGACAGACTTACTGCAAGACAGTCATAAAGTTGAGTTAACCGAGAACGAGAGTGATGCTGACATCATTCTTCTTAATACCTGCTCTATTCGTGAAAAAGCACAGGAAAAGGTCTTTCACCAGCTTGGTCGCTGGAAGAAGCTTAAGGAAAGCAACCCGGAACTAACTATCGGCGTTGGTGGTTGCGTTGCCAGTCAGGAAGGTGAAGCGATTCGTTCTCGCGCGCCTTTTGTAGACGTGATCTTTGGCCCACAAACGCTTCATCGCCTACCAGAGATGATCGACGCATCAAAAACAACTGATGTAGGCGTGGTCGACATCAGCTTCCCTGAAGTTGAAAAGTTTGACCACCTCCCTGCTCCCGGTATAAATGGCCCTTCTGCGTTTGTTTCAATTATGGAAGGCTGTAGCAAGTATTGTACTTTTTGTGTTGTGCCTTACACGCGAGGTGAGGAAGTTAGCCGCCCTGTTGATGACGTACTGGCAGAAATCTCCCACCTTGCTACTCAAGGTGTGCGTGAAATAAACTTACTCGGCCAAAACGTTAACGCCTACC
>NZ_LWGG01000185.1:0-810 GCF_001635365.1 Oleiphilus sp. HI0128
AGTTCGTTCAGAGATATAGCGTAAACGGTCAAAGTTAACATTCGCCCCACTAACGATGGTCACTAAATTCTCACCACTTAAGCCTTCACGTTCCGCATATTTTTTTAAGCCAGCGATGCCCACCGCACCTGCGGGTTCAGCAATTGATCGTGTATCATCAAAGATATCTTTAATGCCTGCACAAATCTCATCTGTTGAAACAGTAATCACCTCATCAACATACTTTTTGGCAATTTCAAAAGGCAGCTTACCAATCTGTTTAACCGCGACACCTTCTGCAAAAATCCCTACTTCTTCTAGAATTTCTCTACGCCCAGTCTCTAGCGCCACCTTAAGACATGCCGCCTCTTCAGGCTCAACACCAATCACTTTTGTTTCGGGGCGAACAAACTTAATATAGGCTGCCATTCCCGCAATTAAGCCGCCACCACCAACCGGCACAAACACCGCATGAATAGGTGCGGTATGCTGCATTAGTAACTCCATTGCGACCGTCCCTTGCCCGGCAATCACATCTTCATCATCGTATGGGGGAATATAAACCAAGCCCTCTTTCTTTACCTTTTCTAAGGCATAAGCGGAAGCTTCATCAAAGGCATCACCAACGAGTTCAACTTTTGCGCCCTTCGCCCTGACCGAGTTAACCTTAATTTCAGGGGTCGTTTTTGGCATAACGATAGTCGCGTCGATACCAAGCTTCTGCGCAGCTAAAGCAAGCCCTTGCGCATGATTACCGGCAGAAGCCGCAATCACGCCAGCTGCTTTTTCTTCATCTGTGAGTAAACGAGCACGGTTATAGGCTCCACGAAG
>NZ_LWGG01000186.1:0-877 GCF_001635365.1 Oleiphilus sp. HI0128
TTTGTGGGCGATCTTTGATTGCCTTGTTATATTTTACGGCCTACAATAAGACCTAATTAACGACCACTTTATAGTACTGGTGATTTTATGACAACCCGAATATTAACAGAAGCTGCCGCTAGTATTAGCGAATTAAAGGCTAACCCAATGAAAGTTGCTTTAAGTGCTGATGGCAAACCAATTGCGGTACTTAATAGAAATGAACCTGCTTTTTACTGCGTGCCTGCCGAAGCCTATGAGTACTTAATGGACCGCGTTGAGGACCTTGAGTTAATAGCTCTTGCTGAACAACGAAAAAATGAGAAAAGCGTTAAGGTTAACTTAAATGACTTATGAGCTTGAGTTTAAAAAGTCTGCACTTAAAGAATGGAATAAACTTGGCGCTACTATAAAAGAGCAATTTAAAAAAAAGCTAACCGAAATATTAGAAGGCCCGAGAATACCAAGTGCAAAACTTTCTGGGGCAAATGACCTATACAAGATAAAACTTAGACAAGCTGGTTACCGTTTAGTTTATGAAGTAAACGACGAAATAATTACTGTGACAGTGATTTCAGTTGGTAAGCGTGAACGTGGTGATGTTTATAAAACGGCAATGAAACGAACCAACTAAAAATTATAACGCTTTTATAAACGGCGNACGGCTCTATCGTGCGTCCAACGCAGGCCACGTGTTTTTGTGGCCGGAGTGATGTTTGATGAACTGGTTAGATTTTTTAGAACACCTAACTAGCGCAACACCACGTTGTGTAGCCGCAGGCGAAACCTAAGCTTTTGACCTGAGACTAGAATACCTAAAGTGATAACTTTACCGGATTCCATAGGAACACACCACCGACGAAATCTCAGCAAATTAAAAAGTGCCTGAGAAACTTAA
>NZ_LWGG01000187.1:0-608 GCF_001635365.1 Oleiphilus sp. HI0128
AGGTGGAATTCCTCTTGCTTTAAGCTACAAGAGGCATTGATTTCCTGGAAGTTTTTATCATATTGGTTTTGTTGAGCTTGAGCGCGCTGATATTGTTCATAATATGGTGAGAGCACTCTCGCTGGTAGGGCTCTTTCAAGCCTTGCAAACTCGGGTGCTAAACTGTCGCAATATTGAACATGCGCATCGAGCGCTGAACGACACTGCTTATTACTCGCCTGCAATTTTTCAAGCTTTTCAATATGAGAAACCTGTGCCTGAATATCGCCTCTTTTAAGCAAAGCAGTCTTACGCTTTTCTTCGAGGGCCTGTTCTTCAGCATACAGTAATTCAAGCTCCTCGGGACTAGTCTGCTCTAGACCTTCCAACTTGGCCGTCAGTAGCGTGTGTCGCTCTTTTTCTTGTCGAAAGCGTTCAAACACCTCGCTAGAAACTCTGCCGTATATGTCCGTTCCCGTTAACTCTTCAAGAAGTTCTGCCCGGTCTCCCGAATTTGCATTGAGGAAGGCTGCAAAGCCACCTTGAGCCAGAAGCATGGATTTTGTAAAACGTGAAAAATCCAAGCCCGTTATTTCGGCGATATGTTCTAGTTTGTCGCGGAGCTTATC
>NZ_LWGG01000188.1:0-8739 GCF_001635365.1 Oleiphilus sp. HI0128
AAGAAACTTAGTAATGCTTTGAAATTAAAACAAAATTAGCTAAGAAAACTAGCAATACTTAGTGTTTTTAAAATCTGTATAACAGTATAAGTCTAGAATAGTGTTTGCTTTTATCAATGTTATGCAGGTGAGTGCTTAGATCTTTTGGTTATGACTGGCGATCCTAAGCAGTTTTCCTGTTTGAGATAACAGATATTTGCCCAGGATGCGAATGAAGATAGGCGTTAAAAATAAACGCCGGAAGTGACGAAGATCAGGAAGTAAGTTGCTTGACGAATGTTCCCAAACATTCGCTAGCAGTAGCTGTTCCAGTATATTCCTTGTTGTAGCGGGAGGGTGCCAAAGAGCTAACCATTTGCGGCTTTCTTGCCTTGCTGTTTCAAGGTTGAGCGGTATTTCTTGCTCAATTCCATAAATTTCGGGGTCGGGCCTACATCCTCATACATTGGATCGCCCATTTCATCTTTCGATATGACTTTTTTACCCGCGATATAAGGGAAACTGGTTTCAAGTTCATCAAGAGCAGCCGATAGCAGCTCTCCAAGGATCTCACTTTTTGTTCTTTTGGGGTACATTTCTGCTAGTGCGTTAATTTTCGCTGCATCTTCTAAGGGGAGTCGGAATGTGTAGTCTTCAGAAGTAAATGTTGCTTTGGCTTGTTGTTCCCAGCATTCTGCTAAGGCTTTTATTTTCATAGCTTGAATCCTTGTGTGGTCGGGTTGTTCATTTTTTACGCTTAACTACAAGAATAAGTGTAGGTTGTTTGTTCAAAAAGTAGACACTTAAAAGTGTGTGCTTTTGTTAATGGTTTACTTGTTGTGGATTGTGCTCCATATTTATATATCTAGTTTTTACTATTTTGCGCAAATAAGGATTGGCTTGTAGTCACGAGCTTGTGATCAGCTTGCTTGCTAGCCTTGATAATCAAACACATTTGGAAAAGGTATATGTCAGAATTACACCCTTCTTTACGAGAAAATGTCCGTTTGCTTGGTGAGTTGTTAGGGCAGAATATTGAAGAACACCTTGGTTCGGAGTTTGTGGCGAAGTTGGAAGCCATTAGGGCTGCGGCAAAGCAGGATCGTGAAGCTGATGCGGGGGATGCGCATCCAGAACTTGTTCGTTTGCTTCAGGACCTGGGGGACGATGAGATGTTATTTGTTGCTCGAGCGTTTAACCAGTTTCTTAACCTGGCAAATATTGCTGAGCAGTATCATGGGGTAAGACGGAATCGCACCGATAGAGAAGACGGTTTGGAAACCTTTGACCAACTGCTGGACCGTTTGAAGGCCTCAGGTACCAAAGAAGAAGACTTGGCAAGCTTGCTTGAAGATATGAATATAGAGTTCGTATTGACGGCTCACCCCACTGAGGTTACACGTAGAACCTTGATACTTAAGTATGAAGCCATTACTGAGTGCTTATCTGAGCTGGATCGTTCCGATCTTAATGATTTAGAGCAGAAGCGTATTTGTGAACGTTTGAATCGCTTGGTTTGTGAAGCGTGGCATTCAGACGAGATTCGTCAGGTCAGGCCTTCGGCCGTCGACGAAGCAAAGTGGGGCTTTGCAGTAATAGAGAACAGTTTATGGACCGCCTTACCCGAGTTCTTACGTGAGTTTGATGCAGCGGTTAGCGATAAATTTGGTATTCAACTACCCCCACAGTTTTCACCCATTCGCTTTGCTTCGTGGATGGGGGGGGATCGCGATGGTAACCCAAACGTTACGGCAGAGTTGACGCAAGAGGTCCTGAGTCTGAGCCGTTGGATGGCAGCAGATTTGTATTTGAGAGATATTCGTGACTTGCTGAATGAGTTGTCAATGTGGAACTGTTCTCTGGAATTGAGGCAAGAGGCTGATCGAATATTGCAAGGGCAGGAGCGAAATCAGAATGAACCCTACCGCGTGATACTGGCTGACCTGCGTCGTCGACTGCAAAACACTAGGGAATGGGCGGCGCGAAAGGCAAGCGGTGAAGATGTAGAGCAATTAGATATACTCAGGGAAAATTCTGAATTGATGCAACCTTTATTGATGTGCTTCAATTCTTTGAAAGAAACGGGTCTTGATTCCGTGGCAAATGGCCTGTTGCTCGATACCATTAGGCGAGTACAGTGTTTCGGTCTGGAATTAGTAAAGCTGGATATTCGTCAGGATTCCGAGCGTCATCTCGAAGTGATGTCCGAACTTACCCAGCACTTGGGTATGGGGGATTTTGCGCAATGGAGCGAGCAGGAGAAACAGTCCTTTCTTATTAAAGAACTGTCCAGTAATCGGCCGCTTTTACCTCGTTCCTGGCCCGCCAGTGATAATGTGCGAGAAGTGTTGGCTACGTGTGACGTGGTTGCTTCTCAGCCTGAGTCAGCGTTGGGTTCATACGTTATTTCCATGGCCAGCACACCTTCCGATGTATTGACTGTCATCCTACTTTTACGGGAGTCGGGCATTCAGTTCCCTATGCGCGTTGTGCCTTTATTTGAGACCCTTGACGATTTGTCCGGGGCGAAGGAGGCTATTGATAGCTTATTATCAGTACCTTGGTATCAGGAGTACTGTAAAGGGCATCAAGAGGTAATGATTGGCTACTCTGATTCTGCTAAGGATGCAGGTCAGATGACAGCCGCTTGGGCTCAATATCAGGGGCAGGAAAGTCTGGTTGAGGTTGCACAAAAACATGGTGTTAAGCTGACTTTGTTTCACGGTCGCGGCGGCACGGTTGGTCGCGGTGGTGGCCCAGCGAATAGGGCGATTCTTTCTCAACCTCCTGGTTCGGTAGCTGGCTCTTTCCGTATCACGGAGCAAGGCGAAATGATTCGCTTTAAGTTCGGGATTCCAAGTGTTGCCAAACAGAGTTTAAAGCTATACCTGAATGCAGTTGTTGAAGCTAGCTTGTTGCCGCCTCCAAAGCCTAAGCAAGAGTGGCGAGAGCTGATGAATAAGATGACTGGCGTTGCCCTGGCTTCCTATCGCCAGATAGTAAGAGAGCATCCTGAGTTTGTTTCTTATTTCCGCTCGGTGACCCCTGAGCAAGAATTGGGCAAGCTAGCTTTAGGTAGTCGGCCTGCAAGGCGAAAAGCGACCGGTGGTGTTGAAAGTTTAAGGGCAATACCGTGGATTTTTGCCTGGACGCAGATACGGCTTATGCTGCCGGCATGGTTGGGTAGCGATGAGGCCTTGGCGAGCGTTCTAGAGTCTGATAAGGCAGAGACCCTAGATGAAATGTTTATCCAGTGGCCCTTCTTTAATACTCATATTGATATGTTAGAAATGGTTGTTGCCAAAGGTGATCCGCGGATCGCGCGTTACTATGACCAGCTGCTGGTATCTGATGACTTGAAGCCTTTAGGGCGTTCGCTTCGCCATCGCTTTTTGGATGTAGTTAAGCTGGTTAATAAAGTTAAAAAGCAAGGGGCGCTTCAGGAAAATCATCCCCAGCTACAAGGTTCTTTAAATGTTAGGAACCCTTATACTGATCCGTTACATTATTTGCAGGCGGAGCTGTTGAGGCGTGACCGTTTAGCCGAGCGAAGCTCTGAAGGTAAGCAAGAGCGTGATTTAGTTGAAACAGCTTTAAAAGTAACGATGGCCGGTATCGCTGCTGGAATTCGAAATACGGGCTAGTTCAGCTCTTGTGTTTGAATCGATTGCGTAAGCGTTTGCAACGAAGTTCTTAAAAACGTAAGCGTGTGAAGTGGTGTAGAGTTATTTTTGCGGATAGCTCTACACTCGGTAAGTATTCCGTCACGGCGCCACCAAAAGTTCTTGCTCCGTTTATCAATTAATACTTAGGTAAATCATTGTGCCCATAGCTTCCAGACTAAACCAGTTTATCAATCACAAGGGATTGATCTGTCAGCAGATTCATCACGCTCGCAGTTTAAGTTTTGCACAAGCCCTGGAGCAGGCACAGGCGATTCCGGAAATGAGTGCAGTAACTGTTACTTTACTCGATGAGGAAGGCCCGGCGGTTGCGGTGATCCCCTTTGGCACAAAATTGGATATTGAATTAATTAATGACTCATTGGGTAGATCTTTTCAAATTTTAAGTGATGAAAACTCACGAAAGCTATTTAAGGATTGTGAAACCGGGATGTACCCGATTCTCGCAACTGCCTATGGTTTGCCGATTATTCTAGATACGAGTTTACTGGAACTGGAGTTTGTATTCTCTGCTAGTGGTTGCTCAAGCACCTTATTAAAGATTCCCGGACCGTCTTTTCGTATGGCAATGAATGGCGCGATTAAGGCAAAAGTTTCTATTTGGCTTGCGGGTGAGGAGCCTAAGTCAGGATCGGGGCAGAAGGTTTCAAATTTGCCTCATAATGCGGGCTTGACCCTAGATGGCATTGCGAAGAAGTTAAGTCGTTTATATAAGTTACCACCAATGCCAGAAACTGCTATACGAATCATGCACCTGACCAGCGACCCCGATGCTGATGTATTTCAATTGGCTGAGGTGATAGAGCGAGATCCGAGTCTAGCCTCACAGGTGATGCGTTATGCCCGGTCAGCGTTGTTTTCTTATCGAGGCGAATTAACGTGTGTAAAAGATGCTGTGAATATCGTGCTAGGTTTTGATCGTGTATCTCAGCTATCGATGGGTTTAGCGGCAGGAAAAGCTTTCAATATACCTGCGGCAGGGCCCTTGGGTTTAAAATCATTTTGGCAGCATTCACTTTATAGTGCTGTGTTGGCTCAAGCCTTAGCTTTATTGGCCGATCCTGATATAGAGCTGAACGAGCGCGATGCTTATCTTGCCGGTTTGCTTCACAATTTTGGTATTTTATTAGTTGGTCATCTTTTTCCGCCAGAGTTCCAAATGCTCAATAAGCTTAGAGAGGCTGAGCCGGAGTTGAGCATGGCTGAAATCGAACAGCAGGTCTTTGGAATGGGGGGCGCGCAAGAGTTTATTGCTTTAGGGCATGCCTCTATTGGTGCAGTGTTACTAAAACTATGGGGAATGCCGGAATCAAGTATTACGGTAGCCGGTATGCACCAGAAAAAAGACTATCAAGGTAAGCACCAAAAGTATGTAGAATTAGTGCAGTTGGCTAATGCGCTATTGGCAGCGAAAGGGATTGGTGATGAGCCCGCTTTGCATGATTGTGAGAAATTAATGCAAGGTTTGGGTATACAGGAAGAGCAAGGGATGGCTTTATTGGATTCTTTACTCGAACAGTGCCAAAGCCTGGATGAGATGATTCGTCAGATGGCGGCATAATTATAAGATTAAGTCATTATTATACCTACTAGGTGTTATTCTATAGGGTGTTTTACCCTATCTATTCGGCTCAATTGAGCATATCTAGGTTCAGGCTTCCACTGTGTCCATCAAGTACGTATAATGCGGCGTTTCGAATTACATATGTGTGTCGAGCTTGCAGTCAGTATGAGAGCCTTGTTGAAGGGTTCTGTAGCTCGAAACATAAAAGAATAGATTAGCGACAGCTCGCTATACTTGAGCGAATTACTTAATACCCCTATACATGCTTGAGTTTTTATTGTGTGGCGCTAGTAGGCTGTCGTTAGAAATAGATTCAATTTTTATCATTAGCTTTAGAATATTGGGAGCAATCCGTATATGAAATTAATTTTGTTAGGCGCACCAGGTGCAGGCAAGGGTACACAAGCTCAGTTTATGACTGAGAAATATGGTATTCCGCAAATCTCTACCGGGGATATGTTGCGTGCGGCTGTAAAGGCGGGCTCACCACTAGGTTTGAAGGTTAAAGAAGTCATGGCATCTGGCGGCCTGGTTTCTGATGAAACAATCATTGAATTGATTGAAGAGCGCATTCAACAGGATGACTGTGAGAACGGTTTCTTATTTGATGGTTTTCCTCGTACGATTCCGCAAGCTGAAGCGCTTAAAAAGCAAAAAATCATGATTGATGCGGTTGTTGAAATTGACGTGCCTGACGAAGAAATTGTTAGCCGTCTAAGTGGTCGTCGCGTGCATGAAGCAAGTGGTCGCGTATATCATGTTGATTACAATCCACCGAAGGTAGCGGGTAAAGATGATGAAACTGGCGATGCCTTGGTTCAGCGTGAAGACGATCAGGAAGAAACCGTTCGTAAGCGCTTAGGTGTATATCATTCGCAAACGGCTCCTCTTGTTGAGTATTATTCGTCTTGGGCTGATACCGGCGCAGATGAATCACCAAAATATGTGAAGGTTGATGGTGTTGGTGATATGGCTCAGATCAAACAGCAAATTGTTGATGGTTTAGACGCATAAGATAGACACTTCCTTCATTGTTCACTGAAACGGGCCTCTTTTTTAAGGGGCCTGTTGTTATTTACGACCCTCTTTATGCCAAAAATTCTTGCTTTAGATACTTCTTCTGATAATTGCTCTGCAGCATTGTGGAGTGAGCAAACAATGTATCAGGTGTGCGAAAAAGCCCCTCGAAGTCATACTCAGTTAATTTTACCTATGGTGAAAGACTGTTTGGGCCACGGTAAGTTAAAAGCTAAAAATCTGGATGCGCTTGCTTTTGGTTGTGGGCCAGGTTCGTTCACGGGTATTCGTATCGCGACTGGTATCGCGCAAGGCTTGGCCTACGGAAGTGACTGTCATATCTATGCCATATCTAATATCCAAGCTCTAGCCCTACAAAGCTATTTGAAGTACGCTATTTCTCAAGTGCTTGTAGCAATTGATGCACGTATGGATGAGGTGTATTGGGCTTGCTGCAAAGTGGAGAAACAGAGCAACGGGAACGAGGATCCTTATTATCGGGTGGAGACTTTGGGTATTGAAAATGTGACTAAACCTGAATTAGTGAGCTTGCCTGACGCGATCACGGATGGGCCTATTATTGGTGTCGGTAGTGGCTTTGACTACTCTGAACGTTTCCCTTCGGATGTAAAAGGGCATTTGGATAGTTTTGATGCTGAGATGAGACCAGAGGCTCATGCTATTTGTCAGCTGGCTCGTTATGCGCATTTTAAAGGTGTAGCAGGGCTACTAGAAGACGCGATGCCATCCTATGTCAGAAATACGGTTACATGGAAAAAACTGCCGGGTAGAGCCTAAGTGCTACTCGCTATATGGATTGATAGTTAAGGATTAAAAATGACTTGGTTTGAAGCAGTTATATTGGCACTTGTTCAGGGCTTGACGGAGTTTCTACCCATATCGAGCTCCGCTCACCTGATTTTGCCTTCACAAGTTTTGGGCTGGGAAGATCAAGGCTTGGCTTTTGATGTAGCGGTTCACGTTGGCACCTTGATGGCGATAGTCATTTATTTTCGTAGAGAAGTGATTCAACTGAGTGGCGCATGGTTCAAGAGCGTGTCGTTTAAAGAGCAGTCTAATGATGGTCGCTTGGCCTGGTTGATTATTCTGGCAACGATACCCGCAGGTTTGGCTGGTTTCCTTCTTAATGACTTTATAAGTGAAAACTTGCGTTCCACTGCCGTGATCGCGACGACAACAATAATATTTGGGCTTGCTTTATACGCTTCTGATCACTTTGGTTCTCGTAAGCTTAGCCTTAAAGATATAGACGTTAAAGCGGCCTTAGTCATAGGTTTTAGCCAGGCGTTAGCCTTGATTCCGGGAACATCCCGTTCAGGCATCACTATGACAGCGGCCTTGTTAATTGGTTTCAGTCGTGATGCTGCGGCTAGGTACTCATTTCTGCTTTCTATTCCTCTCATCACGGCAGCAGGCCTGCTTAAAACAAAAGAGTTGCTAGAAACGGGAACGAATGACGACTGGTTCTTGGTGGCGCTTGGGACTGGTGTTGCTTTTGTGAGCGCTTATGCCTGTATTCATTTGTTTTTACAGTTTCTAGAGCGCATAGGTTTTACACCGTTTGTTATTTACCGTTTACTGCTCGGTTTAGTATTACTAGCCTTAATGGCTTTTTCTGGCTAAAATAGAAACAATATACGTCTTATTTTGGATGGGTCGACCTTAATAGCTACTTAGAAGTATTATTATGAGAGGCCCTAAATAAAACTTCAGTATGACTAATTAAACAGGAGGGCAGTATGGAGTTATCAAATTCGTTAATTGCTGCGCCGGTCATACCTGAAGGTTTAAAGAAACCCTCTCAAGAAAGACCTAACCCTCAGGATAATGCTGATAGCCGAAGTAATGAGGCTAGAGTTGATGTCCCTCGCCGAATTGCTGCCCCTGAAGATTTAGAGCGCAAAAGCAATGAATTACAACAGAGTCGCGTTCAACGCCTTGATGCTCTGGACTCTGCTCCTCTTAAAGCGCAGCAAGCGCTTTCTACATATCAGCAAACTGAAGAGGCGGGGCGAGCCTATGAAGAAGGTGAGTTGGTTGGTCTCGACTTATTTGTCTGAATGAATTTATCTGATTTATGTGTTTACGCTTGCAGTGAAGAAGAAAGTACCTTAGCTGCTGCGTTTGCAAGCCGTCACCAACTACCATTCCTGTCAGGGGCTCCTATAGAGCCTAAACGCAATCTTCCCGAGCCTGTTCAGGCTTTTTCTTATATGCTTTACTATTGCGACGGAACAGTCTCGATTCTGCAACTTGGTAAAGGTGCTCCGGGGCCGGTTAGTGCTTCCTTTTTTGGTGGAAAAACAGGGCATAGACTTAAGTTTGGTGGTGGCAGGGGGCAGATGATTGCCAAGGCCGTAGGGCTAAATAAAGGTGTTACGCCTAAGGTACTCGATGCAACAGCAGGGCTGGGTAGAGACGCATTTGTTTTAGCGTCATTGGGCTGTCAGGTGACCATGCTAGAGCGCTCACCAC
>NZ_LWGG01000189.1:0-1437 GCF_001635365.1 Oleiphilus sp. HI0128
GCAGTCGCTAAAGATTATGTTTCCCGCCGCCAGATACCAAGCTTGCGTTTCGTGGCTAGCTACCATAATTACCCACCCTATATTGACGCGATTGTCGAGAGTATTCGTGAACATTGGAAACTGCACGGACAAGCCGAAAAGCTGCTTTTGTCTTATCATGGTTTGCCTAAATTTAGTCATGATAAAGGCGACCCTTACTATACCCAGTGTAATGAAACCAGTCAGTTGATTGCTGAGGCGCTTGAATTAAATGGTGATCAGTATATGACCGTTTTCCAATCACGCTTTGGCGCTGCAGAGTGGCTGCAGCCGTATACTGATGAAACGCTAAAATCCCTCGCGAAGCAGGGGACACGCTTTGTGCAGGTAATTTGTCCGGGTTTTTCTGCAGATTGTTTGGAAACTATCGAAGAAATTGGCGTAGAAAACAGGGACTATTTTCTTGAAGGTGGTGGCGAACGCTATGAATATATTCCGGCCTTAAATGCCAGTGAGGCGCATATCAAGGTGCTGGCAAGTTTAATAAATGAAAACGTGCAAGGTTGGTTGTAATGTGCAGGTCTTTGCAAGCGAGCTAAGGTAATAGGAGTTGATGATGAACTTTTTTAAAATTGCGGTGATGGCGGTATTATTGATTGCCGGTCATGCCCGTGCAGAAATAAGCGTTGAAGGTGAGTGGGTGCGCTTATTGCCGCCGATGGTTAAAACCACTGCAGCGTATATGACCCTAACCAGTTCCATCGACGATACGCTGGTTTCAGCTTCAAGCCCTCAGGCATCCATGGTTGAGTTACACCTTTCCTCAATGTCTAATGGGGTGATGTCTATGGATCATGTTGAAGAGATTGCGCTGTTGAAGGGACAGCCTTTAAAGCTTGCACCAGGTGGTTACCATCTGATGCTAATGGGCTTAAAGGCAAGCTTGAAGGAAGGTGATACTTTCCAGCTGCACTTACAGTTTGCCAAATCAGGTGAGCTAATTGTTAACGCTGAAGTTAAGCAATAAATAGCCTGTTTAGTAAAACATAAACGGCGTAAAGGCGACTAATAATAAGGTGGTCGACATCACCATTAGCGGTAACAAGATACGCTCATGGCGATAGTAAAAACTATCGCCTTCACTTAGTGCCAAATCAACCTCCTGACTACCAACCACTTGCCGTGTTAACAAATGGTTCAAAGAGACCGGTGGGCTCAGGTAACCCAACTCAAACGCTACCAGGCAGGTCATCCAAAAATGTATAGGGTTAATTCCATGCTCATAAGCTAGCGGTGCGACAAGCCCTGAGACCAAAATCAGAGCACCAAAAGGGTCCATCACCATGCCCACAAAAACCAGAAACAAGACTAAAACCAGCATGGTTAGATAAACTGACTCAAAGCCTTCGGGTATGGATAAACCACTACCGCTCCGTTCTAGAATGCCGCCAATCGTAA
>NZ_LWGG01000190.1:0-954 GCF_001635365.1 Oleiphilus sp. HI0128
ACCTTGGCGTATACCAATTACTTCGGTGGAGGGGTTCATAACACAATCTCCGACCGAGATAGTCTTGCGCTTAGTGTTTCGTACTCATTCTAATAACCCATTGGCTTGGTTTAACGAGGTAGTCTAAATGAAAATGATAAAAACTTTGTGTGCCATTGGTGTTGTTGCTGCAAGCTTTAGTGCGGCAAATGTCATGGCAAAAGTATCACCAGAAGAAACGGCGAAATTAGGGAATGAATTAACGCCAATTGGTGCAGAAAAAGCAGGGAATGCAGATGGAACAATTCCTGAGTGGACGGGTGGTGTAGAAGCACCTGCTGATTATAAGGTGGGTGAACCTTATCCGGATCCTTTTGCTTCGGATCAGGTCTTGTTCACGATTACTAAAGACAATATGGCTCAGTATGCAGATAAGTTGTCTGATGGTCAGAAGAAGACCCTGGAGCGATACTCTACTTATAAAATGAAGGTGTATCCTACTCATCGTTCAGTTGGTTATATTGATAAATTCGGTGAGTATTTCAAGCATAATGCGACTAATGCTGAAATGGTTGATGACGGGAATGGCGTGCAAGGCTATAAAGGTGCAATTCCTTTCCCAATTCCAAAGAATGCTAAAGAAGTTGTTTGGAACCATATTATGCGTTCAAGAGGGGGAAGCTTTGTTCGTGACTACGTACAGGTTACACCTACTGAATCAGGAGACTTCTCACCAATTCGTTTCGTAGAACATTATTCTGAGCGATTGGAATTGACGGATGCTGCAAAGAATGGAGATAAAAACGTCTTTTGGTATTTTAAGCAGCGCGTAGCTTCACCGGCTCGTTTGGCGGGTAACGTTCTACTTATCCACGAAACAATTGACCAAGTTAAAGAACCACGTAGAGCGTGGGTATATAACGCTGGTCAGCGACGTGTTCGTCGAGCTCCTCAGGTTGCATATGATGGACCAGG
>NZ_LWGG01000191.1:0-1044 GCF_001635365.1 Oleiphilus sp. HI0128
GTAAGTCAATTTTGCGCTAATGGATTCACTCTTTTCAATAGCAAATGAGTAATTACTATTGTTATAAATAGGATGCTAGGTGGAAATCTCCTGATTAATTACATTTCTTAAAAAGTGTGACATTGGTTATACTTCGGCGCTTCAAATATGTTAGCTGATNAGGAGCTGACATTTTATGCTTAACTAGAATAAGCGTTCCCAGCTAAATTATGTAACGCTGATTGTGAGAGAATGAATGAGAGACGAAACCATGTTGTTTACCCAAGTCGAAAGCTTTGTAAGCGTATTGGCTCAGTGCCAGGAGTTGGGTATTAAGGTTGTTTCTGCAAGAGAAAACGAGCTGATACTAGAATTGCCTTACAGCGAGAAGATTATCGGTAACCCAGATTCAGGGGTTATTCATGGTGGTGCGATTACCACCTTGATGGATACGACCGCAGGTGCCGGTGTGCTATGTGCAATGCCGGAGTTTGAACTCTGCCCAACACTAGATTTGCGTGTTGACTATATGCGCCAGGCAAAACCGGGGCAGTCAGTATTCGCGAGAGCAAGCTGCTACCGTTCAACCAACAATATCTTGTTTATGAAGTGTGAGGCTTATCAGATTGACCGGACTGTGGCGCATTGTGTCGCAACCTTTATGCGTATGGGCGAGAAGGGCATTCCTTCCTTAGATGTGATGACGAAAGATATTCCTGTTTATCAATCAAAGAATATTGGCAAGGTTTCTCTGCCCGAAGATTTTAAAGATTCGGTGATACAAGCGCGCGACAAGAGCGACTACAAGATACTGACCTCAGCTATTCCTTATGCGCAATTGATTGGCATTGAATGCCTGGATGATAGAGGAGAGCTAACCTTTAAGTTAAATCAGAAGGAAGGCAATATTGGTAATCCTATTCTTCCCGCAATTCATGGTGGTGTCATTGGTGGCTTTATGGAATTGTCTAGTGCTATGTATTTGCTGGTATCTCAGTCGACTTTGAAATTTCCCAAAATTATTGATTTTTCATTAGATTACTTACGTGCCGGTGCAAACCAGGA
>NZ_LWGG01000192.1:0-444 GCF_001635365.1 Oleiphilus sp. HI0128
AGGGAAAGGGAGGAAATGCAGGTATAAATTGTTGGGATTTAAACAGTGATCGAGTAAATGATGCTGATGAGGATATTAATAAAGACGGATTGTGGGATTCACATGATTGTACTAGTGCCAGTAGTTCTGCTCAAAACCAGAAAGCAGAATTAAACCATCAGCATATTTGTGAAGCTCTTGCAAACTTGGGTGAATATCCAGAAGGCTGCCCATCGGCGTTTTTCAAGGTAGTTGTCGCCTGAGCATTTAAGCTGCTTGTTTTTCCTTCTCCGGGTTCAACTTAACGTCACCCACTTTCTCCCAGTTCCGCGTAGCTTTTGACCACCTTATTTGGTTCTTTCTTTTCATCTTGCGATAAAGCTCATCCCTCTTCGATAATATTTCTTCATCCAGACCTAAGTGCCTTTGCTCTAGGGTAACAAAGTTAATTCGACTATGCCGGTG
>NZ_LWGG01000193.1:0-1377 GCF_001635365.1 Oleiphilus sp. HI0128
ATTAAGTGTGGGAGCTACCGGTGGCGAGCTAAGCTATCAGTGGCGTAGAGATGGTGTTGAGCTTCAAGGGGCGGTACTAAGTTCACTATTGATTTCAGCTGCAGATACTTCCGACTCAGGCAGTTATGATGTTCTGGTGAGCGATGAGTCAGGTACCCTGGAGTCTTTGACTGCTTTAGTAGTAGTTAACGAATTGCCACCAGTAGTTGTGATAGACCCTGTTCAAATTTCTACGCAACCTACTTCTGTTAGTGTAGATGAAGGAGAGGGAGCGGTACTATCTGTCGCTGCGAGTGGCGGTGGTGAGTTGGTGTATCAGTGGTTTAAGGGTGGGGTAGCGATTAGCGGCGCGACCTCAAGCTCACTCTCTTTCGCTTCAGCTTCAGTCTCAGATAGTGGTGTGTATAGTGTCAGCGTGACGAATTCGGTAGGCTCGCAAACATCTGTTAATGCGACGATTCAGGTGAATGAAGTGATTTCCATTGCGCCTGTCGTCATTGCTTCGCAACCGCAATCTACCGCTATTGATGAGGGTGAGACGGCAGTGCTGTCGATCGTTGCGACAGGCGGTGGTGACTTGAGTTATACCTGGCGTAAAGATGGTGTTCAGATATCAGGTGCTAACGCGAGCTCATTAAGTATTGAGGCTGCCTCTGTTGCAGATGCCGGAGCTTATGATGTCATTGTATCCAATTCTGTGGGGCAGCAGGTGTCGTCAGTTGCTAATGTAGAAATTAATGAGCTTGAGGTTTTACAGTCGATAGCCTTGGAGTGGTCAATTCCAGAAGAAAGAGCGGATGGTACTGCTCTAGATTTAAACGAAATTGACAGTTACCTTATTCGATATGGTACAGATGCATCAAACTTAGCTCAAAGTGTTGTTGTAGGTAGTGGCTCGGATACCAGTGCGCAGATCGATGATATGGTAGCAGGCACTTATTATTTTGTGATTTTGACTATCGATATCGACGGTGTTCAGAGTGAGGAATCGGAAATAATTTCCTTAACGATCTGAGATCAGTTAACGTTGATCAGTAACTAAGGCTAAGGCGATAATGTTGTAATTATCGCCTTTTTTCGTTTCCATGGGGGCGGATCTTAACTTGCATTGTTTGTGTGTATTGCTTCATTATTGAGTGCTTGAATATCATTAGGTGGCATGGCGTGAACGAACGGTTTCTAAATATTGCTAAACAACTAAAAGATGCTAATGACAAGCAGGATTGGGCGCTTTTAACTGAGCTCGATGCTCAGGTGCGTGTCGAGCTTCAGGCAGTTATTGCTAGTATGCGAACTAAAGAAGATAGGGCACAGCTTTTATCGATCTTGAGGCGCTATGAAAAAGTTTACTCTCTGGTGCTAAAAGATAGCTTGAAG
>NZ_LWGG01000194.1:0-862 GCF_001635365.1 Oleiphilus sp. HI0128
TTTTCTAGAGGTTCAGGAGATCAAGGTTATATGGCTGAGTATCATTATGATGTTGTAGTAATTGGCGCAGGCCCTGCAGGTGAAGGGGCAGCGTTAAACGCTGCAAAAGGCCATAAAATGGTCGCTGTGATCGAAGATAAACCCGTAGTTGGCGGGAACTGTGCTCATGTTGGAACAATACCTTCCAAAGCACTTCGACACGCCGTTAAGCAGATTATTACCTTTAACACCAATACCATGTTCCGTGATATCGGTGAGCCAAGATGGTTTTCCTTTCCGAGAGTCTTGAAGAACGCAGAAAAGGTAATCAGTAAACAGGTTAAGCTAAGAACCCGTTTTTATGCGCGAAATAAAATAGACTTGTACAACGGGTCGGCCTACTTTCTAGATGATAATCGTATAGAAATACGTGGAAATGGTTCCGCAGATATTGTTCATTTTAAAGAGGCGATCATAGCTAGCGGGTCTAGTCCCTATCGTCCGTCCAACGTTGATTTTACGCATGAGCGTATCTATTGTAGTGATTCGGTATTGCAGCTTAGCCATACTCCACGCACTATGGTTATTTATGGTGCCGGTGTTATTGGCTCCGAGTATGCATCAATTTTTTCCGGTTTAGGTGTGAAAGTCGACCTGATTAATCCTGGCGAGAAATTACTATCATTCCTTGATGATGAGATTTCTGATGCGCTTAGCTATCACCTTCGAAACAATGGTGTTCTTGTCCGACACAACGAAACCTACGAGACAGTTGTCGGTACCGATTACGGTGTAGAGGTTACTTTCGAGTCGGGCAAAAAGATCAAAGCTGATGCTTTTCTTTGGTGTAATGGTCGCAGCGGCAATACCCAAAATCTTGGGC